>NZ_JBRRDY010000049.1:0-24360 GCF_056759935.1 Stenotrophomonas sp. STEN035 | reverse complement strand
CCTCCTGTCCGCCCTCGCGGTCGGGGGCGGGGCCCGTATGGTTCGAGTCCCGGGCTAGCATGGCGCGGCTCTACAGGGGCTGGATCTGTGCATAAGGCCCCTGCCGAGCATGGCTCGGCACTACATTTACAAAAAGACGGCGGCCCGGTGCATTCACACCGGGCCGCCGTCGGCAAACGTCTGCAGCAGGTGCAGGGCGGGCTGTCCCGCCTGTTTTTGCGCAAAACCGGCGTACCGGCCCTGCGCAGGTCGTGCTTATTCGGCCAGATTGCGACCGTGGAACAGCTCTTCGATCTCGCGGCGCAGCAGCGCTTCGATCTTCATGCGTTCCTTGAACGACAGGTTCTTGGCCTTCTCTTCGAACAGGTACTTGTCCAGGTCAAAGTCCTGCAGGTGCATCTTCGTATGGAAGATATTTTCCTGATAGACATTGACGTCGAACATCTCGTAACGCGACTTGATGTTCTTGGCCAGGAAGTTCTGGATCGAGTTGATCTTGTGATCGATGTAGTGCTTCTTGCCCTTGATGTCACGGGTGAAGCCACGCACGCGGTAGTCCATGATCACGATGTCTGATTCCAGACTCTCGATCAGGTAGTTCAGCGCCTTCAACGGCGAAATCACGCCACAGGTTGCCACGTCGATATCGGCGCGGAAGGTAGCAATACCCTCCTGCGGGTGCGTTTCCGGATAGGTGTGCACAGTGATGTGCGACTTGTCCATGTGCGCGACCACGGCGTCGGAGATCAACTCCTTGCCGGCCTGCTTCTTGTCGATCACCGGCTCCTCGGAAATGAGAATTGTGACCGAGGCACCCTGGGGGTCGTAATCCTGACGCGCAATGTTCAGGATGTTCGCACCGATGATTTCTGCCACATCGGTGAGGATCTGCGTGAGTCGATCGGCGTTGTATTCCTCGTCGATGTACTCGATATAACGCTGGCGCTCCTCTTCGGTACGCGCATAACAGACGTCATAAATGTTGAAGCTCAAGGCCTTGGTGAGGTTGTTGAATCCTTGCAACCTCAGGCGAGGCAACGGCTTGACCACGGCGGTCGATCCTGTAGATGGTGGGAAAGGCGGAAGTATGGGGCAAAGTGGGTCGCTGTGATACTTGAACCTTTATGCCCGTTTGCCCCTTATGCTCAGCGTCGTTAAGCTTGCCCATTAAGCAAGTTCATCCAAACTGTGAACGCCATCATGAGCCCAGGTAACGCCACCACCGCGTCAAACGTGCGTCTTGCCTCCAGCCCGCTGGCGCTGGACATTGCGACCATCGACCGCTTTCTGGCCCATAGCCACCGCCGCCGCTACCCGGCGCGGACCGATGTGTTCCGTCCGGGTGACCCTGCCGGGACCATGTACTACGTGATCAGCGGCTCGGTCAGCATCATTGCCGAGGAAGACGATGACCGTGAACTGGTACTGGGCTACTTCGGTGCCGGCGAGTTTGTCGGCGAGATGGGCCTGTTCATCGAGTCGGACAAGCGCGAAGTCATCCTGCGCACCCGCACCCCCTGCGAGCTGGCCGAGATCAGCTACGAGCGCCTCCACCAGCTGTTCCTGGGCCCGCTGTCGGTAGATGCGCCCAAGCTGCTGTACGCCATTGGCTCGCAGATCTCCCGGCGCCTGTTGCATACCAGCCGCAAGGCAAGCCGCCTGGCCTTCCTGGACGTGACCGACCGCATCATCCGCACCCTGCACGATCTGTCCAAGGAACCGGAGTCGATGAGCCACCCCCAGGGCACCCAGCTGCGCGTCTCCCGCCAGGAAATCGCCCGATTGGTCGGCTGTTCACGGGAAATGGCCGGCCGCGTGCTGAAGAAGCTGCAGGTCGACGGCCTGCTGCATGCCCGCGGCAAGACGGTGGTTCTTTACGGGACGCGGTAGCACCCGCTCAGCGGGTGTTACCCCCATGGTTTGCTTTGCAAACCATGGGCCCCAGCTCCCCGCCCACCAATTCCCCTCGCCTGTCGGCGCGCCCCCTTTACTAAAGGGGGCTCCCTGATCTGATTTACCTCGGGAAAGCCCTTTGCCTGCGCTCTGGCAGCCGGGAAGGCGGCGCACACCCGTGGCTCTTGGTGCATGGCCCGCTCAGCGGGTGCTACCCCCATGGTTTGCTTTGCAAACCATGGGCCCCAGCTCCCCGCCCCCCCCCAATTCCCCGCGCCTGTCGGCGCGCCCCCTTTACTAAAGGGGGCTCCCTGATCTGGTTTACCTCGGGAAAGCCCTTTGCCTGCGCTCTGGCAGCCCGGGAAAGCGGACATGCACCCGGGGTTCTTGGTGCGTTGGCGGCTACATCCCCAGCCCCGCCAATTGATGCGATCTTCGCCGGCTTCCTGCGGGCGTTACGCCGGCCAGGCGACATCGTTGAAGTGTGATGCCTGTCAGCGCCTAAAATCTCATTCAGCCTTGCGAATTGCTGGTTCTCGCAACGGCTCGATGCCGCGCACAGACTGTCATTCCGATCATTTCTGCACTCGGCCATTTCGCAGACATAGCCGCGAAATGATGGCAGTTCGGCGCTTATATCGGTCAGGATTCAACCCAAACCATTACTTACCGATGTAGCTTTCCTTGACCTGCCCTGCCCCTGCCCGCAGGCTTGGGGCATGGAATTTGGCAATGAATTTTACTGGTTCATCCTGATCGGCCTGGGCGCGCAGCTGGTGGATGGCGCGCTGGGCATGGCGTTCGGGCTTATCTCGTCCTCGGTGCTGCTGAGCATGGGGCTGCCACCCGCGGCGGTCAGCGCCAGCATCCATACCGCCGAGGTGTTCACCACCGGTGCCTCCGGGGTCTCGCACTTGGTAGCCGGCAATGTGGATAAGCGCCTGTTCTTTCGCCTGGCGATACCCGGCGCCATCGGCGGGGCCATCGGTGCCTATGTGCTGACCCAGCTGCCTGGCGATGTCGTACGCCCGTTCATCTACCTCTACCTGCTGGTATTGGCGATCTTCATCCTGGCCCGCGCGGCCGGTAGGTTCATGGCCAAGCAGGAAGTGAAGCGGGTGCCAGTACTGGGCTTCTTCGCCGGGTTGCTGGACGCCACCGGTGGCGGTGGCTGGGGGCCGGTGGCCACGTCCACCCTGCTGGCCCGTGGCGGCCAGGCGCGCACCACGATTGGCTCGGTCAACGCGGCCGAGTTCGTGGTCACCCTGTCGATCTCGGCGACCTTCCTGCTGTCGATGGGCCTGCAGCACCTGTCCATCGTTGCCGGCCTGCTGGTCGGCGGAATGATGGCCGCGCCGGTGGCGGCACTGCTGGTCAAGCGGGTCAAGGAGCGCTGGGTGCTGATCGCCGTCGGCGTGCTGGTGCTGTCGATCAGCCTGTTCCAGATTGGAATGGCGGTGGTGAAGCTGCGGGGGGCTTGAGGCGATGTTGCTTGTGAGAGCCCCTCTCCCGCCTGCGGGAGAGGGGTTGGGGTGAGGGCAGCTTTTGATCTAGCTTAGAACTCAAAAGCTCCATTCATCGACCCTGCCTTCGCGGGCACCAGCTATTCAAGGCGCAGATCAAAAGCCCCCTCATCCGCCCTTCGGGCACCTTCTCCCGTAAACGGGAGAAGGGATGTCGGCTTCGGCAGGCTCTGCTGGTGCGTCAAAAGCTCCCCTCATCCGCCCCCCGCCTTCGCGGGGGCAGGCTCTTCGGGCACCTTCTCCCGCAGGCGGGAGAAGGATGTCGGCCAGGCAGGCCTCGATGCCGGCTCCGCTTTGGATTACTTGGGCAGCGGCTTGCCGCCGCGCCCCGGGCAACCCCAGTTGAGGATCGGGGTACCGGCCGGCAATACCTTGCCGAAATACTCCACCCGCGAGTGCTTGGGGTTCACCACTACCGGGGCCTTGGCGGCTTTCAGCAGCGGCAGGTCGGCGGTGCTGTCCGAGTAGGCGATGGCGATATCACCGTAGCCACGCTCGCGCAGCATGCGCATCTTTTCTTCGTTGTGGCAGTGGCGGGTGGCGCCCATCGCGCCCAGTCGCGGACCCACCTCGCTGCCGATTACCGGCACACCCTGCTCTGCCACAAAGGCCAGAATCGCGCGGGCCAGCTCCGGCGGTGCGCCGGTGGCCACGATCACCCGGTCGCCAGCACGCCGGTGCGCGGCGAACACCTGCAAGGCATGCGGCAGCAGATGCTGGCGGATCTCGTCCTCGTGCTTGAGCACGTACTGGTCGATCACCTTGTTGAACTCACGCGCCTGGTGCAGGCCAAACGTCGCAATCCAGACATAGCCGGAAATACCAAATCGACGCGTCGGCAGCATCGCCACCAACGGCCCCAGCAGCGGCGTGGCAAGGATGGCCACCAGCAGCCGCAGCGGATTGCGCTTGATCAGCCAGGCGAACAGATGGCTGCCGGAATCGCCGTCGTACAGGGTGTGATCGAAGTCGAAGACGACCAGTTGCGCGTCGTCACGCGGGCTCGGGTAGGGATCAGTCATGCCGGGAAGAATAGCTGACGCAGGCCCTCGCCCGGCTCTTCGACGCGCATGAAGGTCTCACCGACCAGGAAGGCATTGACCCCGGCGTCGCGCATCAGCTTGACGTCGGCCGGGCCCATGATGCCGCTCTCGGTGACCAGCAAACGGTCGCGCGGCACCGCGTTGCGCATCTCCAACGTCGTGTCCAGCGAGACTTCGAAGGTGCGAAGGTTGCGGTTGTTGATGCCGACCAGCGGTACCGGCACCTGGATGGCGCGCTCCAGCTCATCGATGTCGTGCACTTCGACCAGCACGTCCATGCCCAGCTGCATCGCCAGGTCGGACAACTCGGCCAGCTGGCGGTCGTCCAGCGCCGAGACGATCAGCAGGATGCAGTCGGCACCGAGCACGCGTGCTTCGTAGACCTGGTAGGGGTCGATGACGAAGTCCTTGCGCAGCACCGGCAACGTGCAGGCCTCGCGGGCCTGGCGCAGGTACAGATCGGCGCCCTGGAAGAAGTCCACGTCGGTCAGCACCGACAGGCAGCTGGCGCCGCCCAGCTCGTAGCTCACCGCGATGTCGGCCGGGTGGAAATCCGGGCGGATCACGCCCTTGGACGGACTGGCCTTCTTGACCTCGGCAATCACCGCCGGGTCGCCATTGGCGATGGCCGCGTTCAGCGCATTGGCAAAGCCGCGCACCGGCGAGGCATCGGCCAGGCGCGCCTTCAACTCGGCCAGCGGCACGTTGACGCTGCGCTCGGCTACCTCCTGCACTTTGCGGGCGAGGATGGTGTTGAGGATGTCGCTCATGGATCTGCTTCCTGGAAGACGGGCGTTGCTGACGCGGTTGATTGGGGGATTATCAGGGATTGCCGGCCAGCACGCGGCTGGCCTCGACGTACTGCTGCATGCGCGCGCGGGCGCTGCCATCGGCAATCACCGCGCGGGCACGGGCCAGGCCATCGGCGATGCTGTCGGCCACACCGGCCACATACAGCGCGGCGCCGGCGTTGAGGGCGACGATATCGTTGGCCGGGCCCGGCTGGTTGTCCAGCACCGCGCGCAGCATGGCGATGGACTCTTCCGGGTTTTCCACCTTGAGGTTGCGGCTGGCCGACATGGCGATGCCGAAATCTTCCGGATGAATCTCATACTCGCGCACCTTGCCGTCACGCAGCTCGCCAACCAGGGTGCCGGCGCCGAGCGAGATCTCGTCCATGTTGTCGCGGCCCCACACCACCAGCGCACGCTCCGCGCCCAACTCGCGCAGCACGCGTGCCTGGATACCGACCAGGTCGGGGTGGAACACGCCCATCAGGATATTGGTGGCACCAACCGGATTGGTCAGCGGGCCGAGGATGTTGAAGATGGTGCGCACGCCCATCTCGCGGCGTACCGGCGCGACTACCTTCATTGCCGGGTGGTGCATGGGCGCGAACATGAAGCCGATGCCGGTCTGCTCGATGGCTTGTGCGACCTGCTCGGGCTGCAGCTCGATCACCGCACCCAGCGCTTCCACCGCGTCCGCGCTGCCAGACTTGGACGACACACTGCGGTTGCCGTGCTTGGCGACCTTGGCGCCGGCTGCGGCGACCACGAACATCGAACAGGTGGAGATGTTGAAGGTATGCGAGCCATCGCCACCGGTGCCGACGATGTCGACCAGATGGGTCTTGTCAGCAACCTGCACCGGGCGCGCGAACTCGCGCATCACCGTGGCGGCACCGGCGATCTCGCCAACGGTTTCCTTCTTCACGCGCAGGCCGGTGAGGATGGCCGAGGTCATGGTCGGCGAAATTTCGCCACGCATGATCTGCCGCATCAGATCGACCATCTCGTCGAAGAAGATCTCGCGGTGTTCGATGGTGCGTTGCAGGGCTTCCTGCGCGGTGATGGTCATGACAACTCCAGAAATCAGGAAATAACGATGCAGTCGCTTTGGTTGTGGATGCCGGCGTGTGCGCCACGGCGCAACTGCACGTGCAGGCCGCCGATGGGACCCACCGGCAGGCAGCTGTCCACTTCCAGCAGGGCATCGCGGTGCGGCTTGATCCACTGCGCCTCAGCCTGCGCCAGCGCCTTGCGCTTGGCTTCGACTGCATCGGCAGCAACCACCAGCAGATAACGATGTGCTTCGCCGAATTCGCCTTCGACATAACCGCCGAGGTTGACGAAGTACAGCGTCGGCGCGTCGGCCGCAGGCGCGTCATCGCAGATGCGCACCTGCCAGTCCTGGACGCCATCGACCGTCATCCACGAATCCAGGTGCAAGCCTGCAGCCTCGCCAAACCATTGCTGGCGCAGCTGCGGATAGGTCTGTTCGATAGTCGGACCAACCGCGAACACCACGTCATGCACTTCGGTATTGGCACGCGCATGGCGCCCACCGAGCATCACCACGAACAGGCGAAAATCTTCCAGGCTCACGGCGTCGGCCTCGCGGTAAGTGCCAGACGCAGGCCGAAGCCAATGAACAGCACGCCGGCCAGCTTGTCCAGCCACTGCATGCCACGCGCAGCCCAGCGGCTGCTGCGCACGCGATCCGCTGCCAGCACGTAAGCGGCATTTACCGGCAGCGCGTTGACCATGAAGATCAGCCCCAACAGTGCGAATGCCAGCGGCTTGTTCTGCACCGACGGCGCGATGAACTGCGGCAGGAAGGCCAGGAAGAACAGCACCACCTTCGGGTTCAGCACATTGGTCAGGAAGCCACCGGCGAATACCTGCCACCACGAACCAGCGCTGCCACTGCTGGCGGCAATATCCGCCTGCAAGGTCGACTCACCGGTATTGCGCAGCAGGCGCACGCCCACCCACAACAAATAGGCCGCACCGATCCACTTGATCACCGTGAACAAGGTAGCCGAGGTCGCCAGCAGCATGCCCAGGCCCAGCGAAGCCAGCGCCACATGCACCAGGCAACCGGCGCTGATGCCGGCGATCGCGGCGAATCCTGCACGACGTCCACCGCGCAACGAGCGGCTGATGATGTACAGCACATCCGGGCCCGGCGTCAGGTTGAGCAACCAGCCGGCCAGCATGAACAGCAGCAACTGGCTCGGCTCGATCAACATGTGCGGTCCAGGAAGTTCTTCATCAGCGCGTGGCCGTGCTGGGTGAGGATGGACTCTGGATGGAACTGCACGCCCTCGACCGGATACTCGCGGTGACGCAGGCCCATGATCTCTTCCATCGAACCGTCCGGGTTCTCGGTCCAGGCGGTGATTTCCAGCGCCGCTGGCAAGGTGTTCTTGTCCACCACCAGCGAGTGGTAGCGGGTGGCCTCGTAGCGGTCCGGCAGGCCGGCGAACACGCCCTTGCCTTCATGGCGGATCGGCGAGACCTTGCCATGCATGATGTTGCTTGCGCGGATCACGTCGCCGCCATACACCTGACCGATGGCCTGATGGCCCAGGCACACACCGAACAGCGGAATGGTCGGGCCTAGCTGGCGGATCACCTCCAGCGACACCCCGGCTTCGTTCGGCGTCTTCGGGCCGGGCGATACCACGATGTGCGAAGGCTGCAGCGCGGCGATTTCGGCGACGCTCATCGCGTCATTGCGCACCACCTTTACTTCGGCACCCAGCATCTGCAGGTATTGCACGAGGTTGAAGGTGAAGCTGTCGTAGTTGTCGATCATCAACAGCATGGTCAGGAACTCATTGGGCGATCAGGAAGATCGCGTAGACGTTTTCGGAAAGCGTGATGCTTCCGGCTTCGAGCGACTCGGCCAAAGCACGCTCCAAGGATTGTGGTGCTGAAGTTTCAATATCGACCGGGACGGCTGGCGGGGCCGGTAGTTGTGGCCCATTCACGACATTTGGCCAGCTACCCGCCTGGATGCCATAAGCAAAACTCGGGGCGACTTCCGAAATCGTGTATATGTCTCCCAAGCGTACGCCGTAGGCGTCGGCCAAATGCTTGGCTGTTCCACGCGTCTGCTCGGCAGCTGCAGCCTTGAGCTCGGCACGCACCTTTGCTTCACCACTGAATGCCGTGGTGATACCGGATACGAGAACTTCTTCGCTGGGCCTTGTTTCCGCTAGAAGCTGGCGCAGATCATCCAGAGAGCCGAACTTCGCTGACAATCTCCTGGACACGCGCGTGCCTTTGAAGACTCGCTTGCCTCCATCGACGCCGTACTCCGGCACGATGTTAAGCGATGAAGCTTCAACGCTTCCCTGCAGCGCATGATGCCTTCTGAATGCGGACAGTATCTGCGCAGCATTGTCTTCAGCACGTTTTCGCGCGATTCCCGGGCTACTGTCAATCGAACTCAACGCAACACTGATTCCAAACTGATCAGGTGATACCTCCCGCTTGGCCTGCCCCTTCACCAACAGGTGAGGCTGGGAAGGAAGCCCATTTACCTGTGCCAAAGCTGTAGTGGGAACTGCAAACATGAGCAGCGCCAAGAATCGCCAGATCAGAATTTTCATCGAAACAATTCCTTTGTTTTGGAGGTCCAAACGTCAATGACCCATCAGTCTGTAGTGCGTTACTAAAGGCAGGGACGCGATCACAAGCCCTTCGCTGCCTGCGCCACCGCGCGGAACAGCGCGCGGCCCTTGTTCATGGTTTCCTGCCATTCGGCATCGGGATCGGAGTCGTAGACCACGCCGCCGCCGGCCTGCACGTACAGGTAACCGTCCTGGATCACCGCGGTGCGGATGGCGATGGCGGTATCAGCATCGCCATTCCAGCCGATATAGCCGACCGCGCCGGAATAGACATTGCGCTTGACCGGTTCCAGCTCGCGGATGATCTCCAGCGCACGGATCTTCGGCGCACCGCTGACGGTGCCGGCCGGGAAGGTCGCGCGCATCACATCGCTATAGCTCAGCCCAGCCTTCAAGGTGCCAGTGACTTCGCTGACGATATGCATGACGTGGCTGTAGCGCTCGATCACGAACTGCTCGCCCACCTTGACCGTGCCCGGTTCAGCGACGCGGCCCACGTCATTGCGGCCGAGGTCGATCAGCATCACATGCTCGGCACGCTCCTTGGGGTCGGCCAACAGCTCGACTTCCAAAGCCTTGTCCAGCTCCGGCGTGGCACCGCGCGGACGGGTGCCGGCGATCGGGCGCACGGTGACGATGCCATCGCGCAGACGCGCCAGGATTTCCGGCGAGGAGCCAACCACCTGGGTGCCGCCAACATCGATGAAATACATGTACGGCGATGGGTTCAACGCGCGCAGCGCGCGGTACACGTCGATCGGTCGCGCACGGAACGGAACGCGCAGGCGCTGGCTCGGGACTACTTGGAAAATATCCCCGGCACGCACGTAATCCTGCGCCTTGCGTACCACTGCGTGGTATTCCTCGCGGGTGAACGAGGACTGGAAATCCTGCTCGTCGATGGCATCGGAGACCTGCGACTGCGGGTAACCGGCACCGCCCTGACGCAGCCGGTGTGCCAGCTCATCGAGGCGACGGTTCGCGCGCGCCCAGGCCTGCGGCTGCGCCGGATCAGCGTGCACGATCAGGTACAGGCGGCCCTTGAGGTTGTCGAACACCGCCAGCTCTTCGGACAGCATCAGCAGGATGTCGGGCGTGCCGAGTTCGTCAGGCTTGTCGCCCGCGCCCAGGTGCGGCTCGATGTACTGGATGCACTCGAAGCCGAACCAGCCGACCAGACCGCCGGTGAAGCCCGGCAGGCCTTCCAGCTGCGGCACCGAGTACTGCTTGCGCAGCACTTCGACCTCGGCCAGCGGATCGGCTACTTCGCGGCGCTCGACGACTTCGCCCAGCTCGCTGACTTCCAGCGTATGGCCGCGGAAGCTGTAGATGCGGCGTGCGGGCATGCCGATGATGGAATAGCGCCCGAAGCGTTCGCCGCCTTCGACCGATTCAAACAGGTAGGTATACGGGCCGTCGGCTAGCTTCAGATAGACCGAAAGCGGCGTGTCCAGGTCGGACAGCACTTCGCGGACGACGGGTACGAAATTATGCGAGTGTGCGCTGTGGCCTTCAGCGGCCAGCTGCTGGAACTGCTCTTGCGTGATCAAGACGGCTTTCCTTCCGGGAATCGACGATGGCGGTACGGACGACGGCAACGGGCCACCATCGCCACCAGCGGCGAGCGGAAGAAAGGGAACGCTTGGTCGTCAAAATGGGCACCGGGCAACTTTACCGCATGTCGGCGCCGATTGTGCGGTTGCAGCGCAGCGGATTTGCTTGCAGTGGCAACCGTGTGCAGCGTCCAGGCGCTGGAATGGCCTAAACCGTGGCTGTTCAGTTTTCCACGGCAGGCAGCAGCACGCGCACCCGCAAACCGGGGCCGCAGTCATCCAGGGTGACACTGCCACGGTGCCGGTGCACCACCGCCCGCACCAGGCTCAATCCC
Organism: Stenotrophomonas sp. STEN035; assembly: GCF_056759935.1. Classification (NCBI taxonomy): domain Bacteria; kingdom Pseudomonadati; phylum Pseudomonadota; class Gammaproteobacteria; order Lysobacterales; family Lysobacteraceae; genus Stenotrophomonas; species Stenotrophomonas sp. STEN035. The sequence goes on along the minus strand of NZ_JBRRDY010000049.1, from coordinate 13,590 downwards.
AGGCCAGTACCGGGGGTGCCGCGGTCGGCCTGCAGGCGCTCGAAGCGATCAAACACCCGCTGCCGCTCCTGAGCCGGGATACCCGGCCCCTGGTCGTCGACCTGCAGCAAGGCCAGCCCCTGTTCCCGGCCTACCGTGACGGTTATGGCGGTGCCGGCCGGTGCGTACTTGATGGCGTTGTCCAGCAGATTGATCAGCAACTGGAACAGTTGATCCGCATCGCCGGGAACAGCGACCGGCACAAGCTGCGGCACGATATGCAGACCGCACTCGGCGGCTATTGGCGCATACAACTCGATGGCATCGGTCGCCAGCGCCTGCAGGTCGAGCAACTGCGCACCCTCGCCCTGCGGCGGCGCCTGCGCTTCGATACGCGCCAGCCGCAGCAAGGCCGCAAACGACTGCAACAAGGTATCGGTTTCGGTCAGACCCGCATCCAACTCGGCCAAGGCCTGCGGCGAAGCTGCGATCGCTGGCGTGGCGCGCATCGTCTCCAGGCGTCCGCGCAAACGGCTCAATGGCGTACGCAGATCATGGGCGATGTGGTCGGTGGCGTGACGCACGCCATCCAGCAGTTCCTGGATGCGATCGAGCATGCCGTTGAAACGCAAGGCGACCCGATCAAACGCATCGCCGCTGCCGTCGCTATGCGCGCGCAGTTCCATCTCGCCATTGGCAACCCGCTCGGCGGTGCGGTCCAGACTGGCCAGGCGACGCGCAACCCAGCGCGATGTCCAGCGCCCGACAATCGCGCCCATCAACGCTGCGACCAGCAATGCGGCCAAGGCCGAATGCAGGATGAGCCGAAGAAAGCCATCCTCCGAGCGCATGCGCAGGCCGGTGATCAGGTAGCCACCGTTATCCAACTGCTGCTGGTAGGCCACCACCCGCGGGTCATCGTCAGCCTCCTCGTCAACAAACTCCAGCCAACGCTGCTGCGGCTTCCAACCAGGTACCGCCTGCAAGGAACCGGCGACCACGCTGCCATCGGCAGCCAGCAGCATGTACAGCGCGTCCGGATCCTCGGGCATGTCGATGCGCGTTTGTATCTCTTCACGCAGACGGTCGTAACCGGCGTGACGATAGATATCGCGCAGGCCGGCACCGTCGGCACGCACGAGTTCGTGCGCGTCGCGCTCCAGCAAGGTGGAAACCGCCAGATAGATGCCGGTACCCAGCAGCATGCACGCCAGCAGAAACGCTACCGATACCGACAGTGCCAGCCGTGAAGTGGTGGAACGCAGCAGGCGCATCAGTTGCCCAGCCGGTAGCCGGCGCCACGCACGGTATGCAGCAAGGGAATGGAATGACCATGATCGATCTTCTGCCGCAGGCGACTGATATGCACATCGATCACATTGGTCTGTGGATCGAAGTGATAGTCCCACACCGCCTCCAGCAGCATGGTCCGCGTCACCACCCGGCCACTCTGCCGCATCAGGTATTCCAGCAGACGGAATTCGCGCGGCAACAGTTCAATGCTGCGGCCAGCGCGGCTGGCGCTGCGCTTGAGCAGGTCCAGCTCCATGTCTTCCACCCGCAGGCGGGTGGCTTCGGCCGCCGCCGCGGCATTGCCGCCACGGCGCAGCAGGCTTTCCAGACGCGCACTGAACTCGGAATAGGCGAAGGGCTTGACCAGGTAGTCATCGGCACCAGCGCGCAGGCCTTCGACCCGATGCTCCACCTCACCCAGGGCGGTCAGCATCAATACCGGCACCGTGTTGCCGGCACCGCGCAGGGTGCGCAGCACGGTCATGCCATCAATCACCGGCAGCATGCGGTCCAGCACGATCACCGCATAGGCCTCGGTGGTGGCCATGAACAAGCCCTGCCGGCCATCGGCCACGCTGTCCACGGCGTGCCCCTCTTCCTTCAGCCCCTTGACCAGGAAGCTGGCGATCTGCGCATCGTCCTCGACCACCAGTATCCGCATACCCACACTCCGTCCGAACTGTTCCGAGAATAGCGCGGTGCATGCATGCGAGCTGCATGCATTGCCTTCGATCAGGGCTTGCGCGGTCGCGGCGAGGTGGCCGCGTCCACCAGCGGACGCCTCGACGGCAGCGACCAGCGCTCACATCGGCCGAGCGCGCTGCGCTTGAGGCAACGACGGACGACCTGGGTTTCCTTGGCGGCTGCGGCGGGATGCGGCGGCGATACCGCCCCCACTGAAGTGGACAACGGCGGAGTCGGCAACGGCGCCGCCGCCAGCAGACCCACCGCGCACAACGCGCCGACCAACAAAATGGCAAGGATCATCTTCACGACACACCCCCGACATGCTGGATCCTGAGCACTACCCGCCGACGGAGCGCTCCTGCCAGGCGCGCACAGGAAAAGGCCCCGTCATTGACGGGGCCTTTTCACTAAAGCGACGCCCCGGAATGTTGACCGGCACGTCCAGCCGCGATCAGCGGCTGCCGGCGCCAGTTGCGGCCGGTGCAGCTACGGCCTGCTTCGCAGCACTGTGGTGATGCTTCTTGCCGTGGTGCTTCTTGGCGGCGTGATGGGCAGCCGGCTGTGTGCTGCTGGCCATTGCGTGGGCGGGAGCAGGAGCAGCGGCCGGAGCGGTGGTCTGGGCGGCGAACGCGGCGCCTGCGCCGAGCGACAGGCCAACGGCCAGGAGAATGGCGGAGATCTTCATGAGAGTGGTCCTTGAGCTGGCTGTAACGACGATGACGAGGATTCTGGATGGCGTTGTGTTTCGCCATCGGGGTCAGATTGCGCCCGCCCGCCTATCCTGGAGATGGCCGCTGCATGAACTCTTTGTAATGTTGCCGACGATGCCCCTGCGGCAAACAGGAGTGCCACCAGCGTCGGCTGGTGGCGGCCCGTCATGAAGTCGTCATTGTCGATCCGGAGAATGAAAGTCCATAGCAAGGACGACGGATGGAGGCAGGATCAGCCTCCGATGATTCCCCGGCCGCAACGGCAACGTTGCGGCTTTTTTTTGCTTCACCTGTAGAGCCGAGCCATGCTCGGCTGGGGCTTTACTGGTAGGGCCTCTGCCGAGCATGGCTCGGCACTACAGTTCAGCCGCCTTTGGCGAATTTCTGCAGCGCTTCGCCTTGCAGGCGATACACGGTCCATTCGTCCTGCGCTGTTGCACCGGCAGCTTTGTAGAACTCGATCGCCGGCGTATTCCAATCCAGCACCGACCATTCGAAGCGACCGCAGCCCTGCTCCACCGCCAGCCTGGCGATGTGCTGCAGCAAGGCCTTGCCTGCACCGCTGCCACGCGCTTCCGGACTTACGTACAGGTCTTCCAGGTAGATGCCGTTGCGGCCCAGCCAAGTCGAATAGTTGTAGAAAAATACCGCGTAACCAATCGCCTGACCATCGCGTTCGCAGATCAAGGCCTGCGCCTTGGCATCGGCGGAAAACAGGCTGGCGCGAATGCCAGCCTCGTCGGTCTGCACCGATGACTCGGCCTTCTCGTAAATGGCCAGCTCGCGGATGAAGTGCAGGATCAGGCCTGCGTCATCGGCAACCGCCGGACGAATCTGCACTTCAGCCGTGCGCATCACTCAGCCTCGCGCCGCAGCGACATTGCCACGCATTTTGCTGATCATCTCAGCGTAGTTGGGCGCATTGAAAATGGCCGAACCGGCAACGAAGGCATCGGCACCGGCAGCAGCAATCTCACCGATGTTGTCGGCCTTGACGCCGCCGTCCACTTCCAGCATCACCGGCTTGCCGAGCTTGTCGATCATTGCCCGCACTGCACGCAGCTTGTCCAACGTCGAGGGAATGAAGGCCTGGCCTCCGAAGCCCGGGTTGACCGACATCAGCAGCACCAGGTCCAGGTCTTCCAGCACCCAGTCCAGCACTTCGACCGGCGTCGCCGGGTTCAGCACCAGGCCGGCCTTGCAGCCATGCGACTTGATCAGCTGGATGGTGCGGTGCACGTGGCGGCTGGCTTCCGGGTGGAAGCTGATGATGCTGGCGCCAGCCTCGGCGAAGTCCGGCACGATGCGGTCGACCGGCTCGACCATCAGGTGTACGTCGATCGGCGCGGTGACACCGTGCTTGCGCAGTGCCTGGCAGACCATCGGGCCGATGGTCAGGTTGGGCACGTAGTGGTTGTCCATCACGTCGAAGTGGACCCAGTCGGCGCCAGCGGCCAACACGTTGTCGACCTCCTCGCCGAGCTTGGCGAAATTGGCCGAGAGAATGGACGGGGCAATGATGCAGTTGGACATGGCAGGACCTTCAGCGTTTACGCAGGGATTTGATGCGGTCGTAGGCGGCGTTGATCTGCCGGGCCTTCTTATCGGCCTGGGCACGCAGCTCGGGGGCGGCGCCGGCCACTTTGTCGGGGTGGTACTGGGACATCAGGCGGCGGTAGGCCAGGTCGATCTCGGCGTCGGTGGCATCACGGGTGACCCCCAGTTCGCGGTACGGCAGGTCCTTGCCCAGCTTGAACCAGTCGTTGTCGAAGGCATGCCCCAGCAACAGGCCAATTATCCCGCCAAACAAGGGGTTGGGCCTGAAAAGCAGGGCCCCGGCGATGAAGCCGAACAGTTTTCCGTACCAGCGCATGGGTGGGTGAATGGCCTGTGGACAATCAAGACGTGCATTTTATGCCACAGCGGCCCGATCCGGCCGTACACTAGGCCGCCCGCCGACCAGCCGCGGGCCCAGCGGGTCCTCCAGACCCGGGTCCTCCAAGCCGGCGGCATTCATTGCCAAGTCCCAGGAGTGCCCGTGCCGACCACGCTGTTGCAATCCGATCTTCCCGGCCTGCCCTTGCGCCATCGCGGCAAGGTGCGTGATGTGTTTGATATCCCGCGCGAACGTCTGCCAGCCGGAACACCCCCGGGCGAATACCTGTTGATGGTCGCCACCGATCGCCTGTCGGCGTTCGACGTGGTGCTGCCCGACCCGATCCCGGGCAAGGGCGAGATGCTCTGCCAGGTGTCCAACTTCTGGTTCGCCAAGACCGCGCACCTGATGCCCAACCACCTGACCGGCATCGACGTGGCCAGCGTGCTGCCCGAAGGCGTGGACCCGGCTCTGTACGCCAAGCGTGCGGTGGTGACCAAGAAGCTCAAGCCGGTGCCGGTGGAAGCCATTGCCCGCGGCTACGTGATCGGCAGCGGCTGGAAGGACTACCAGCGCACCGGCAAGATCAGCGGCATCGCCCTGCCCGATGGCCTGCAGCAGGCTGAAAAGCTGCCCGAAGCCATCTTCACCCCGTCCACCAAGGCGGCGGTGGGCGACCACGATGAGAACATCGACTTCGACGCGATGGTCAAGGCGGTAGGCGCGGACATGGCCGAGAAGGTCCGCGATGCCACCCTGCGCATCTACCAGTTCGCCGCCGAGTACGCGGCCGAGCGCGGCATCCTGCTGGCCGACACCAAGTTCGAGTTTGGTACCGACGCCGATGGCCGTCTGTACATCATGGACGAGATGCTGACCCCGGATTCCTCGCGTTACTGGCCGGCCGACGAGTACCAGGTGGGCATCAGCCCGCCCAGCTACGACAAGCAGTTCGTACGCGACTACCTGGAAACGCTGGACTGGGACAAGACCGCCCCGGGCCCGGCGCTGCCGGCCGAGGTGATCGAACGTACCCGCGCCAAGTACGCCGAAGCGCTGGACAAGCTGGCCGGCATCAGCGTCGACTGATCCTGCTGTGCCCGTCACGGATGCGCACGTCCACCGTGCGCATCCGTAGGGAAGCCGCGCTATGCTCTGCCAGTCAACCCGGGAGGGAGCTGGAATGAGTATTGCGCGTCCTGTGGATCGTTACTTCGCCAGCTACTCTGGCGATCACGTCAACCACACCAATCAGGCCATCCACGTGTTCGCGGTGCCCGCGATCCTGTGGTCGGTGATTGCCATGCTGTGGTGCATTCCACCGCTGGTGCCGTGGTTCCAGCATGGCATCTGGGCGGCATTCGCCATGTTTGGCACCTGGGCCTATTACAACCGCCTGTCGCGGCCGCTGGGCATCGGCATGCTGATCATTTTCTTCGTGTTCGGCTGCATCTGCCGGCTACTGGAAGACCGGCTCGGCATCCAGATGCTGCTGTACATCGCCATCGGCGTATTCGTAGTGGCGTGGATTGCGCAGTTCATCGGCCACAAGATCGAAGGCCGCCGCCCCAGCTTCCTCACCGATCTGACCTATCTGCTGATCGGCCCGATCTGGGTGCTGTCCAAGCTGTTCCGGCAGTTCGGCTGGCATTACTGAGCGCAGCGGATACATCCGCTGCCTTCCCTGCTTTTACCGCGCGCCACGCATGAACACGCATCCCTGCCAACAGGCTATGCCTGCGCCGCAGTTTCCGGCGGCGCACTGAACATCGCCGCCTCGGTGACGAATGCACGCGGCGCGTAGCCGAAATCACGCCGCGCCGGCTCGATATCGAATGCCAAAGGTTCGGTCATCCGCGCCAATGCCGCTGCATTCATGCCTTGCAGGCGACCACCAGCATGGGCCAGCCGCAAAGCCAGTTTGAACAACGGCACAGGCACGCGCAGCAGGCGTGGCCGCGCAGGCAAGCAAGCCAGCATCCGTCGCACCATCTCGGCATAGCCCAGCACTTCACCACCACCCAAGGCATAGGCCTGACCTGCAGTGGCTGGGCGCGTCAGCACCTGCATCGCCGCATCGGCCAGATCCTGCACATGCACCGGTTGGCGCAGGCCATTGGCATTGGCCGGCAACGCAAAGAAGCCGGTGCGGGTGGCCAGGGCCGCGATCTTGGTGAGGGTCTTGTCGCTGGCGGCGCCGTAAACCAGGGTTGGCCGCAGCACGGTCGCAGACACCTTCCGCGCCGCAGCGCTGTCGAACAACACACGCTCGGCTTCGCGCAGGCGGCGCGCGACATCGCGCTCGGCCGGTTCGGACGAATCCTGTTTCACATCCACGCTGGTCGAGCCAAACGCGACCACCCGCGGTGCATCGATGCTCGATGCTGCATACCAGCGCGCGAAGTGGTCCAGCGGACCACAGCTAAAAACCGCATCCATTGGCTGGTCCGCCAGGTGGGTGCTGGACAGATCGCCGAGCTGCCACGCCACCCCGGGCATGGGCTCACGCTGCTTCCGCGTCACTGCTGTTACCTGCCAGCCCGCCGCAACCAGGTTCGCCAACAGACGCTCGCCGATCTGACCACTGCCACCAAATACCAGCGCGCGGTTACCGCCCGCTGCACTGCGAATGTCGTTCTCCATGTGTAGAAGGATAGGCGAAGCACCCAGATTCCGCAGTCGCCACCGGGATTGAGCGCCGCTTTGTGGGAATTGCGGGAGCGGCGGTTGCGGGAGCGGCGTAAGCGGCGAAGCTGATGTTGCTGAAGCCCTTGGCATCTTGTGCCATCTGATGATGTGCCCGCTTCGCGGCTCACGCCGTTCCCACAAACTGCCAGGCTGCTGCACCGCACCGGAAGGGGCCCAGGCAACCCGCCACGACACGCCGCCTTCACGTTTTCCGCCCGCAGCCATTGGCAGCACTGGCTCGAGCGATCTAACCCGAACGGATCATTCAGAAAAAGTCGCGGATCGAAAAAATCGCCTGTTAGACTGCAAAACCCCTTTCTGAACCGCGCCCTACATGACGCCAGTCCTGTTGCTGCTGCTTGCGCTGCCCTTTCTGCTGGCAGCGGCCATCGCCCTGATAGGCCGCCTGTCACGTGGCGCAGCCGCATGCCTGGCAGCCGCTGCGCCAGTACTGGGCCTGGCCCTGCTCGGCAGCGTCAGCCCGGCCGTACTCGACGGCGAGATCGTCCGCAACAGCTGGCAATGGCTGCCGCAGATCGGCCTGGACTTCAGCCTGCGTCTGGACGGGCTGGCCTGGATGTTCACCGGGCTGGTGCTCGGCATCGGCGCCTTGGTGGTGCTGTATGCGCACTACTACCTGTCAGCCAAGGACAGCGCGCGGCGCTTCTACAGCTACCTGCTGCTGTTCATGGGCGCGATGCTGGGCATGGTGCTGGCCGGCAACCTGTTGCTGCTGATGGTGTTCTGGGAGCTGACCAGCATCAGCTCGTTCCTGCTGATCGGCTTCTGGTCGCACCGCAAGGACGCCCGCGAGGGCGCACGCATGGCCTTGATCGTCACCGGCGGCGGCGGTCTGGCGCTGCTGGCCGGCGTGCTGCTGATCGGCCGCATCGTCGGCAGCTTCGACCTGGACGTGGTGCTGGCCTCGGGCGATCTGATCCGCGCCAGCGCCTTGTATCCGTGGGCACTGCTGCTGGTGCTGGCCGGCATCTTCACCAAGAGCGCCCAGTTCCCGTTCCATTTCTGGCTACCGCAGGCGATGGCCGCGCCGACTCCGGTGTCGGCTTACCTGCACTCGGCGACGATGGTGAAGGCTGGCGTGTTCCTGCTCGCGCGCCTGCATCCGGCGCTGGCCGGCACCGAGCTGTTCTTCTACGTGGTCAGCGGCATTGGTGCGCTGACCCTGCTGATCGGCGCCTGGAATGCGATCTTCCAGCACGATCTCAAAGGCCTGCTGGCCTATTCGACGATCTCGCACCTGGGCCTGATCACCCTGCTGTTCGGGCTGTCCACACCGATGGCAGTGGTGGCCGGCGTGTTCCACATCCTCAACCACGCCACCTTCAAGGCCTCGCTGTTCATGGCCGCCGGCATCATTGACCACGAAACCGGCACCCGCGACATGCGCCGGCTCGGTGGCCTGCGCAAGCTGATGCCGATCACCAGTGCGCTGGCCATCGTCGCCTCGCTGGCCATGGCCGGCATCCCACTGCTCAATGGCTTCCTGTCCAAGGAAATGCTGTTCGCCGAGGCGCTGACCACACAGGGCCCGGACTGGATGCGGCGGGCGATGAGCGCTGCCGCCCTGCTGGCTGGTATTTTCGGCGTGGCCTACAGCCTGCGCTTCGTCCACGACACCTTCTTCGGCAAGGGCCCGGTCGACATCGATGTGGTGCCGCATGAGCCGCCGCGCTGGATGAAGGTGCCGGTGGAAGTGCTGGTGGTGATCTGCCTGGCCGTCGGTATCGCTCCGGCGCTGACCATCGCACCAGTGCTGCACACCGCCGCGGCGTCCATCCTCGGTACCGCCATGCCTGAATACAGCTTGTCGGTCTGGCATGGCTTCAACCTGCCGCTGGCGATGAGCGCGATTGGCGTGATCGGCGGTGTCGCGCTGTACTTCGGCCTGCGTCGCTTCACCGACCTGTATGCCGCGCGTAACCGCCCGACCGGCAAGCATCTGTTCCATCGTGGCCTGGACGTTTTGTTCGGCTTCGCCCACCGCGTCACCACCGCGCTTGCAAATGGCAGCCTGCAGCGCATGCTGTTTGCGCTGGTGCTGGTGGCGGTGATCGTTGCCGCCGCACCTTACATCGCCAATCCGGTGATGCCGCTGTGGCCGGCCCCGCAGTCCATGCCCTTGCTGGGCTGGACGCTGTGGCTGGTGATGCTGGCCTGCGCGTTTGCCGGGCTGTTCCTGTACCAGCAGCGTCTGCTGGCGGTGATCGTGATGGGCGGCACCGGCTTGATGGTGGCGCTGACCTTCGTATTCCTTTCCGCCCCGGATCTAGCCCTGACCCAGCTGATGGTGGAAATGGTGACGCTGGCACTGATGCTGCTGGGCATGAACTATCTGCCGACGCAGTCACCGCCGGAGCACTCGCGCTGGCGCAAGCGCCGTGATGCGCTGCTTGCCATCGTTGCCGGTGGCGGCATCGCCGCACTGGCCTACTCGCTGATGACGCTGCCGCCCAACACCATGTCCGGCGAGATGCTGCTGCGCTCGCTGCCCGAGGCCTACGGCCACAACGTGGTCAACGTGATCCTGGTCGACTTCCGCGGCTTCGATACCTTCGGCGAGATCACCGTGTTCGGCATCGCCGCGCTGGTGGTACACGCGATGTTGCGACACTCACGGATGGCACCGGAGCAGATCATGCCGGGCCCGCCGATCAAGCTGCCGGTGCCGGCCGATCTGGCCCAGATCATGTTCCCGCTGACCCTCACGGTATCTATCTTCCTGTTCCTGCGCGGCCACAACGCGCCCGGCGGCGGCTTCATCGCCGGTCTGGTGCTGGCGGTGCCGCTGCTGATCCAGTACGTGATCCAGGGCACCGTCTCGGTGGAATCGCGCTTCGGCTTCGACTACATCCGCTGCATCGGCCTGGGCCTGTTGATCGCCCTGCTCAGCGGCGTGGCTTCGATGCTGTTCGGTGTGCCGTTCCTGACCAGTGGTCACCTTGATCTGGAGCTGCCGTTGATCGGCACGGTGCCGCTGGCCAGTGCGATTGGCTTTGATACCGGCGTCTACCTGGTGGTGTTTGGCGGGGTGATGCTGATCCTGTCGATGATGGGCACCATCAAGCCCTCGCGCACCCGTAGTGCCCGCAACGGCGAAATCGATATCCACCGCCGTTCGGCACGCACCGGGGAGATGCACTGATGGAACTGGCACTGGCAAGCGCCATCGGCGTACTGGCCGGCATCGGCATCTACCTGCTGCTGCGCGCACGCAGCTTCGACGTGATCCTGGGCATGACCTTCCTGTCCTACGCCACCAACCTGCTGATCTTCAGCGCGGGCCGGCCGGTGATCGGCAAGGCACCGGTACTCAAGGACGGCGTGGCCACCACCCTGACCCACTACACCGACCCGCTGCCGCAGGCGCTGGTACTGACCGCCATCGTGATTGCGTTTGCGATGACCGCAGTCAGCATCGTGCTGGCGATGCGCAGCCGCAGCGACAACCACAGCGACCACGTGGATGCACACGAGCCCGAACTGCCGGCTGAGCAAGCGGCCAAGTCGGGGGGCGGCGCATGAATCATCTGGTGATCCTGCCGATCCTGATTCCGCTGCTCGGCGCCGCACTGTCCTTGTTCATCGAACACCGCCGCTACGGCCCCAAGGTGCAGCGCACGGTGGCCTGGGCGAGCATGGCCGCTCTGGCCGCGGCGGTGGCATTACTGTTCGCACAGACCAGCCAGGGTCAGATCTCGGCCTACCTGCTCGGTGACTGGCCGGCCCGCCTGGGTATCGCCCTGGTTGCCGATGGCCTGGCGGGTTGGATGCTGCTCACCACCCTGCTGCTGGCCATCGCCTGCCTGTTGTACGCCTGCACCGGCTGGGACCGGCGCGCGCCGCACTTCCACGCGCTGTTCCAGTTCCAGCTGGTCGGCCTCAATGGTGCCTTCCTGACCGGCGATATCTTCAATCTGTTTGTGTTCTTCGAGGTGATGCTGATCGCCTCCTACGGCCTGCTGCTGTCTGGTGGACGTGGCCTGCGCATGCGCATCGGCCTGCATTACGTGGTGTTCAACGTCACCGCCTCGACCCTGTTCCTGATCGCGCTGGGCATGCTCTACGCCACCCTGGGTTCCTTGAACATGGCCGAGATCGGCCAGCGCATCGCCGAGCTGCCGCCCTCGCACCTGAGCCTGGCCAAGGCCGCTCTGGGCTTGCTGCTGCTGGTGTTCTGCTCCAAGGCGGCGCTGCTGCCGATGTATCTGTGGCTGCCTGAGTCCTATGCACGCGCACCGGCCGCGGTGGCGGCGCTGTTCGTGATCATGACCAAGGTTGGCCTGTACTCGGTGCTGCGGGTGACCTCGCTGTGGTTCGATGCCGATGCCGGCGCGATGAGCGGCTACGGCAGCGACTGGCTGCTATGGGCCGGTATCGCCACGCTGGTGGTTGGCGCGCTGGGTGCGCTGGCGGCCACACGCATGAGCGTGCTGGTTGCCTATCTGGTTGTCGTATCAGCTGCGACCTTGTTCATCGCCTTCGCCCTCGGCAGTGCCGGCACCATCTCCGCCGGCCTCTACTACCTGCCGCACAGCACCTTCGCAGCGGCCGCGCTGTTCCTGATCGCCGACCTGATGCGGCGCCGTCGCGTGCAGGCCGACCGTCGCCGCGAACACGAACTCAGCGCCGTGCTGCCGAGCCGGACCGTGCCGGGGCTGTTGTTCCTGATTGGTGCCGTGGCCGTGGCCGGCCTGCCGCCGCTGGCCGGCTTCCTGGCCAAGGCCGCACTGCTCTCGGCGGTGCCGGATGCACACACCGCCGTGGTCTGGAGCGCGGTGCTGGGCAGCAGCCTGCTGGTGATCATGGGCCTGGCACGCACCGGCATTCGCCTGTTCTGGCGTGTGCCCGGCGATGATGATGCCGCTACCCCAGACCCCGAACCGGTGGACGCGCCAGCACGGCCGTTCGAAACCGCCGCCACCTGCCTGTTGCTGGGCTATGTGGTGCTGATGAGCATTTTCGCCGCACCGCTGATGAGCCAGACCGATGCCATTGCCGCGCAGTTGCTGGCACCGGACCAATACCTGCATGACGTACGCGGCACCACGCCGCAGGTGAGGCAGCCATGAGCGAACGTCGCCCCCTGCTGCGGCGGGTTTTCCCCTCACCCGCCCTGTCGATCACCGTGGTCGCCTTCTGGATGGTGATGTCCGACAGTTTCGACCTTGGCCAATTGCTGCTGGGCATGCTGCTGGGCGTGGTTATCCCCTTGTTCGCCGCCCGCCTGGACCGTGAGTTCGCCCGCCTGGGCTCGCTGCGACCCATTCCCAAGCTGCTGGCAGTAGTGCTGTGGGACATCCTGGTCTCCAACCTGCGCGTGGCCGCGCAGGTGCTCGGACCTGAGCACAAGCTCAAGCCCGGCTTCATCTGGGTGCCACTGGATATTGCCAACATCCACGGCATCGCCGCACTGACCAGCTTCATCACCCTGACCCCGGGCACGGTGTCGGCGGCATTGTCCGAGGACCGCCGCCACCTGCTGGTGCATGTGCTGCACCTTGAGGATGCCAACGCCCTGATCAACGAGATCAAGAGCCGCTACGAAGCGCCGCTGATGGAGATCTTCCCGTGAACGGTTATCAGATATTCGAAACCACGCTGATCGTGTGCATGCACGTGGTCGGCATCGCCATGCTGTTGGGACTGTGGCGGCTGCTGCGCGGACCGACCGTGCCGGACCGCATTCTGGCGCTGGACACCTTGTCGGTCACCGCCATCGCCGAGCTGATGCTGTTCGGCATGTACCTGGACTCGGCCATCTACTTCGAGGCCGCACTGATCATCGCCATGCTCGGCTTCTGCAGCACGGTGGTGCTGAGCAAATTCGTGCTGCGCAGGGATATCGTCGAATGATCACCTTTCTGCAGATCGCGCTGTCGGCACTGCTGGCCTTTGGCTGCTTCTTCATCCTGGTCGGCGCACTCGGCCTGGTGCGTTTCTCCGATTTCTTCAAGCGCCTGCACGCACCAACCAAGGCCAGCACGCTGGGCGTGGGCTGCGTGCTGGTGTGCTCGGTGGCGTACCACATCTTCCTCGGCCAGGACCCGCAGCCGCGCGAGCTGCTGATCACCGTATTCCTGTTCATCACCGCCCCGATCAGCGCCCACCTGATGGCCAAGGCGGCACTGTCGCTGATGATGGAAAGCCGACCGGAACCGCCAAAAGACGATACATCGCCGTAACAACGGCTCCACCTGTAGTGGGGGGGGGGGGGGGGGGGGGGGGGGGGGGGGGGGGCGGCCCGGCGCGCCCCGGGCGGGGGGGGGGGGGGGGGGGGGGGGGCGGGGGGGGGGGGGTGGGCGGCGGGGGGGCGCGCGGGCGGGGGGGGGGGGGTGG
>NZ_JBRRDY010000048.1:0-25044 GCF_056759935.1 Stenotrophomonas sp. STEN035 | reverse complement strand
GCCAAAGCCAAAGCAGAAGCCAAAGCCAAAGCCAAAGCCAAAGCAGAAGCAGAAGCAGAAGCAGAAGCAGAAGCAGAAGCAGAAGCAGAAGCTAGAGGCAGAGCGAAAGGCAGAGCTAGAGGCTGAGCTAAAGCTAAAGACAACAACGGCTACAGCGATGGCAACGACCGTAGCAATAGCGAGCGGCGCCAGCCAAGCAGCAGACGCTAGCAGCACAGATTTCCCTTCTCCCGCTTGCGGGAGAAGGTGCCCCGAAGGGGCGGATGAGGGGAGCTCCTGCTTCTGCACTTGCTTCCACACCATCAACAACAACGTTTCCCCCTAATCGAGAGTCACGCAATGAAAATCGCATTGATGCAGGAGTTCAGCCAGGCCGCCAAGAATCCGGTGGTGCTGGAACAGCTCAACACCGTCGCCGCCGCACAGGGCCACGACGTGTTCAACGTTGGCATGGACGGTGACAACGATCACCGCCTGACCTACATCCACCTCGGCATCTGCGCCGCGCTGCTGCTCAACGCCAAGGCCGTGGATTTTGTGGTCGCCGGCTGCGGCACCGGGCAGGGCGCGATGATGTCGCTCAATGCTTGGCCGGGCGTGTTCTGCGGCTACTGCATCGAACCGACCGATGCCTTCCTGTTTGCCCAGGTCAACAGCGGCAACGCGCTGGCACTGCCGTTCGCCAAGGGCTTCGGCTGGGGCGCGGAAATCAACATCCGTTACATCTTCGAGAAGGCATTCGCCGGCGAACGCGGCCAGGGTTACCCGGCTGAGCGCAAGGAATCGCAGATGGCCAATGCTGGCATCCTGGCGCAGGTGAAGCAGGGCGCCTCCAAGGACTTCGTCGAAGGTCTGAAGTCCATCGACCAGGAACTGGTCAAGCAGGCCGTCGGTGGCGAGCGCTTCCAGAAGGCGTTCTTCGACAACGCGCAGGACGACAACATCGTCGCCTACGTGAAGAGCGTGCTGGGCAAGTAAGCCCACGCTTGCAGAAGCGCCCTTGCGGGCAGACAAGGGCGCCTGCGGGCGCTTTTGTTGTTTGTCGACATACGCGCGTATGCCTACGGGCACTCCGTGCAGCAGGATTCCAGCCCTTCTCCCCTTTCGGGAGAAGTTGCCCGAAGGGCGGAAGAGGGGAGGCGTGCATCGCACGCATGCTTCTTGGTACTGGAACTTATCAAGCCAGCGATCTCCGATCGCCCCCTCTCCCCAACCCCTCTCCCGCAAGGGGAGAGAGGCTTCAAGGCGCATAGCAACGAATGAAGACCTCAGCTTCTATCCTCATCCTCCTCAGCGCCTTTTCAACCAGTACCCAAGCCAACGAACCCACCCACCGCGTCTTCATAGCCGCAGACTCCACCGCCGCCAGCTATGGCCCGGAACGCGCACCACAAGCCGGTTGGGGTCAGGTGCTGCAGACCTGGCTCGACGACAGCCAATGGCAGGTGCGCAACCACGCCGTCGGCGGTCGCAGCACCCGCAGCTTCATCAACGAAGGGCGGCTGGATGCTATCGAGAAAGAGCTGCAACCCGGCGACGTATTGCTGATCCAGTTCGGTCACAACGATGCCAAGTTGGAAGACGCCACGCGCTACACCGATCCAGACAGTGACTATCAACGGTTCCTCTCGCGTTATATCGCCGCTGCACGTGCAAAAGGCGCGACGCCAATCCTGATCACCCCCGTCGCGCGTCTGCTCTACGACTTCGGCGCGCTGCTGGATACGCATGGCCGCTATACGCAGGCGATGAAGCATGTCGCCGCCGAACAGAACGTGCAGCTGATCGATCTCAATGCCAGTTCGATGGCGTGGATACGCGCGCTTGGCGAGCAGGGCGCCAAGCCCTATTTCATGTTCGTGCCCGAGCAGAACAAAGCCGATGGCACCCACTTCAGCGCAGCCGGCGCGACCGCGGTGGCCTGCCTGGTGATGCGCGGCTGGGTGGACATCGCGCCGCAACTGAAGCCCACGCTCAAGCGCGATATCGACTGTGGTGCGATCACTGCGGGGCAGGGCGTGGTGGCTTCCACGCCAAGCGCTGCCGCACCTGTTGTTGCAACGCCAAAGCAGGAGGCAGGCAATACCCACGGTTCACAGGTCGTTCGCGAACAGGACATCGGCCGCCAGCAACCTGGTCCGCACGGCGGTGCCGGTCCAACCACCGCTTACTCGTTCTTCGCCGCCGTAAGCGATCTGCCCTTCGTCATGCGCAAGCGTGTCCTGCACAAGGGTGCCGGCATCGGCCTGCACCCGCAGCACAAGGACGAGATCTACTACATCGTCAGCGGTCGCGGGCTGTACGTGCTGGACGGCAAGCAATACGACGTCGGCCCCGGCCACGCTCTGCTCACCCGCAGCGGCAGCAGCCATGCCCTGCAACAGACCGGCGAGGACGATCTGGTGGTGATGCTGGCGTATCCAACCTCGACGAACCACACGCGCTGAGTCGACTGCGTGCTCATTCTGGCTGTCGGGCCAATAACTCCCAATTGCGATCCGGTTCGAAACCGGTCTCCTTGAGGAAGTCAGAGAACGTGCGGTAAAAACCACCTGGTTCCGTAGTGTGTACGCCATCCCACTCAAGTTGACCGCAGGTCAAACAGATCTCCATGCGTTGAATCCGCTTTTTCCCGCGGAAAAATTCCAGGCGGTGGTGAGGGATGTAGGCGCACGCCGACACATACGATGCAACATGGGGTGACATCGCTGCCAGCCGATTCCGCAATCCAGAGACCTGCGCTTCGGAAAGCTCAACACGCTTGTAGCTTCGCTCTCGACTGGGTGGATCATTCGGGCCGGGTGTTGTTGGGAAGTCGGTTTCAAAAGAGTGTTCAACCAGTACGACGCGGTCGGCGTGTTCCAGTGCTGCCATGACTTCCGTGATAAAGGGTTGCCCCTGATCGTTGGGAACTTCATCGGCCAACGCATCATCCGGCAAGACTGCAGCAACGTCGGCCACGGGTGCCGGTTGCCGGGCGCATGCGCAGGCGAGCAATGCCGTGATGAGGATCAGTGATCGAATCATGGAAGGATTCCCGTTGTTGGTCTGTTTGTGCTGCCAGGGGGCTTGGGAGTGATTGCTATCGGTCAGTTGAGTGCAGAACCGCGTCGGCAGGACGGCAACGCCTTGGGGTGAGCGGTATTTTGAGCTGAGTTTAGCGGAGGGCGGTTGTTGGCCCAGCGATGCACTGATTGCGCGGCTCGCAGGCGATCCATGGCCCTGCGCCGCAGTGATCGGCTGCGACATCGTTTCCATACCGCTGTTTTATCGGCACCTGCGCGCAGGCCAAAGATGCCGCTGTCGGGCTGGCTTGACACGGCTCAGGGCCGCCCCCAATGTGCCGTCCCTAGGGGCTTCCGATCCAGACAAACGCCGGTTCTGCGCAAGCAGACGCGGGCGACGTGCGTCCTGCGGGCGTGGCGGTTCGGCTCAGGAAGAATGGAATACGCATCATCCAGGATGGAATCAGATGAAGAAGACCTGCATTGCCGCACTCGTTCCGTTGTTGCTGCTGACTGCCGGCGCCGCCGATGCGCAGTCCATTTCCAAGGGTTGGGCCGCTTACCGCGCCCAGCAGACCGCACCCGCCGCTGCAACGCCAGCGCAGCCTCCAGTGGCCGGCGTGGCCGCGCCGCAGGTGGCTTCCGATTCGCCCGTCGCACCGACACAAGTAGCGGCACCCGCAGCGGCTCCCGCGCCGCAGTGGGGTAGCACACAGTCCAGGAACGAGCAGCCGCAACAGGGCTTCTTCGTCGGCGTACAGGGTGGTGCTGGCTGGGTCTATGAGGATGCTGATCAGCGTGCAGTTTCCGCCAGCGCAGGCTATCGCTGGCAGATCGAAGATTTTGCCCAGGTGGGTATCGAGCTTGGCGCAGGCAAGCTGCGGGAAACGCGCGAGAAAGACTTTCTGGTGCCTGAGGTCAGGTTCACCAATATCGGCGCGAACGCGCGTTTCAGCTTCGGCAGGAACAGTGCCTGGTTCGGCACCGTGCGCGCTGGCTACTGGCGCGCGAAGTCGGATGATTACTGGGGCGAGGTCAGCACCGACGGCCTCTATGCAGGGGTGGGCGTTGGCCTGGACGTCAGCCGCCACTTCAACCTGCAGCTGATGTGCACCGGCTACCTGTACTCGGTGGACTACAACTACAACGACGAAGAGTACGAAGTGAATGGTGCCGACACCCTCACCCTGGGTGCGGAAGTCCGCTTCTGATTGCCAGCGAGCCGGTCGATGGAGACCGGCTTGACCTCTGGCTTCATCAGCTGGCTTGCCCAGGCGCCGCCCACGGTTCGCGTTCCAGGCGTTGTGCCAGGTAATCGATCAGCGCCTGTACCCGTGCCGGCCGATGCAGGCCGGGCGGGGTGATGATGCTCAATGCCAGTGGCTCCACCTTCCAGTCGTCCATGGCGGTCTGCAGGCGGCCATCGCGCAGTTGCTCCCAGACCAGGAACTCGGGCTGCAGGGCCAAGCCCAGCCCAGCCTGCAGGGCGGCATCGAATATCTCGGCATTGTTGGCCTGCAGCTGACGCGGCACGGTCTGCGCAAACTCGCCATGGCGCGGGTGACGGAAGCGCCAGGTGTTGCCGCTGCGGGTATAGCTGTATTGGAAGCCACGGTGCTGGACCAGATCACGCGGATGCGTGGGGCGACCATGTGCTTCGAAATACGCCGGAGATCCAACCAGTAGGATGCGTACCTGGCATAGCTGACGTGCGCGCAGGCTGGAGTCGGCAAGCGTGGAGATGCGCAGCGCCATGTCGAAGCGCTCGGCCACCAGGTCCACCATCTGGTCGCTGAGCTGGATATCCAGTTCCACATCGGGATGGGCTTGCATGAACGCTGGCAGCAACGGTGCCAGCCGCGATACACCAAACGACATCGGTGCCGCCAGCCGGATCAGGCCACGCAGCGCGGCCGAACGATCGGCTACTTCGGCTTCCACTGCCTCGCCCTCGTCAAGGATGCGTGCCGCCCGCTCCAGCGCGGCTTCACCGGCTGCAGTCAGTGACATGCGCCGCGAGGTGCGATGGAACAGGCTGGTGCCGATGCGCGTCTCCAGCCGGGTGATGGCCTTGGAGACGGTGGCCTGCGACAGCTGCAGCTCTTCGGCGGCGCGGGCGAAGGAGCCGGCTTCGGCAACCTTGGCGAAGATGGCCCAGGCTTCCAGGTCAGGCAGGCGGTTCATGGCGGCGGCTCGCAGGGCAGGGTGGGGCGATAATGTCATAAATGGAAAGAATGCATTTCCATACTTTCTATTCTCGGCATCGAGGTGCAGGCCTAGACTTTCCTCCATCGAAACCCCACCGCTTTCAGGAGAACGCCATGATTGAACGTCGCCCATTTGCCAGCCTTGGTGGAGCCAATCACGGCTGGCTCGATGCCAAGCACCACTTTTCGTTTGCCGAGTACCAGGACAGCAAGCGCATGAACTGGGGCGCGATGCGGGTCTGGAATGACGACACCATCCAGCCCGGCACCGGCTTCCCGCCGCACCCGCATGCCGAGATGGAAATCATCACCTATGTGCGCGAAGGCGCCATCAGCCACAAGGACGATCAAGGCAACCAGGGCCGTACCGAAGCTGGCGATGTGCAGGTGATGAGTGCCGGTACCGGCATCCGCCACGCCGAATACAACCTGGAGGCAGGCGTTACCAAGATCTTCCAGATCTGGATCTTCCCGGACCAGCGCGGTGGCAAGCCGTCCTGGGGCAGCAAGCCCTTCCCCAAGGGCGAGCGTTCGGGCCGCTTCATCACCCTGGCCAGTGGCATGGAAGGTGACGACGATGCATTGCCGATCCGCGCCAACGCCCGCGTACTGGGCGCTACGTTGAAGGCCGGCGAGAGCACCGAGTACCACTTCACCGACAGCAACCGCTACGGCTATCTGGTGCCGAACACCGGCAAGGTCGATGTCAGCGGCGTGGTGCTGGAGGCCCGCGATGGCGCTGCCATCACCGGCGAGACCAGCATCCGCATCACCGCGCTGGAAGACTCCGAGCTGGTGCTGGTGGATACCGCAGCGCTGCGGTAAGCAAAAACCGGGGTCAGAGTCGGGTTTCCATTTGCTCAAGCGGTGCTGCGGTACCCGGGCCGGGAAGCTGGTGATGCACCAGCTTCTCGACTCTCACAGGGGCAGTCTCTGTTTGTGGGAGCGGCGTAAGCCGCGAAGCTGACAGTGTTGAAGTCGTGAGCAGCAGTGTCACCTGGTGATGTATCTGCTTCGCGGCTTACGCCGCTCCCACAAACAACCCGTCTGCTCGCCGTCGATGTAGCCCGATGCCTGCCAACAGCGGTTCCTGACAGTTTCGTAATCTCCAGGTCAGGCCGCTGACAGCTCCCCGCGCCTAGCCTGAGCACCTCTCCTGCAGGTGCCGGTCATGTCACTACTTCGTCGCTTTTCTCTTTCCGCTGCCGCTGCGCTGCTGGCTGGCGTCTTCATGTCGGCCACGGCAATGGCGCATCCGCGTGTGCTCAGCTCCAGCCCTGCTGCCAACGCTGCGGTTGCCGCGCCAACCCAGATCGATGTCACCTTCAGCGAAGGCTTGCTGGCACGCGGATCGCGCGCCGAGTTGTTCATGGGTCATGGCCGCTTGTGGATGAAGGTGGCAGTGGCGCCTGCGCAGCTACTTGCCGATGGCCGCACCCTGCGCACCGTGCCCAATGCACCGCTGGTGCCGGGCAACTATCGCCTGCAGTGGCGTACGGTGGGATCGGACAGCCACCCGATGAGTGGCAAGATCGATTTCAGCGTCAAGTAAGCAGGCCGGATGATGTCGGAGCCCTTTGTCTACGCGCTGCGTTTCCTGTTGTATGCGGACCTGATGCTGCTGTTCGGCGTGCCGCTGTTCGCGCGTAGTCAGCGACTGGCACCGCTACTGGGCTGGCGTAGTTGGGGCGTGCTGTTGGCGATCGTTGGATTGGCGATGGCGCTGTTGGATGCAACTTTGCGTGTCTCCACCTTGCTGGACATCGCGCCGGATGCACTGGGTGTAGATGATCTGGCCTGGTTCATCGGTGCCACCACTGCTGGTCGCGCCGCCCTGGTGCGCGGCGCGGTGCTGGCCTTGCTGCTGCTCCTGTTGCTGCCACGGCGGCAGCACCCGCGCCGGCTGCTGCCACAGGCAGCACTGGCCGCCATCGCGCTGGCCAGTCTTGCGTGGAATGGCCATGCCGCTGCCGGCGAGTACCTGCAGGGCTGGTCGCGGCTGGCGGCAGGCATCATCCACCTGCTTGCTGCCGGTGCGTGGTTGGGCGCCATCGTGGCCTTGTTGGGCCTGCTATGGCGAAGCCAGCAACAGCCACAAGGTGAACGCGCAGCGGCGCTGTTGGCCGGCCTGCGCGGCTTCGCGCTGCCTGGTACGGTCATCGTCGCGCTGCTGACCATTACCGGCAGCATCAGCTACATCGACCTGGGCGGTAGCATCGCCAGTCTGACCGGCACCACCCATGGGCGTTTGCTGTCGTTCAAGCTGCTGCTGGTGGCTGGCATGTTGCTGTTGGCAGCCTTGCACCGCTGGCGACTCGTGCCAGCCCTGGCTGCGGCCTTGCAGACCAGAGCAGCGCATCCATTGCGCGCGCTGCGTCGCAGCCTTGCGTTGGAAGCATTGCTGGCGCTGCTGGTGCTGGCATGTGTCGCCGTACTGGGTACGCTTGACCCCACCGCTTGAGCCATCGCTGCTTCGAGGACCCGCAATGAAGTTGTTGATCGTCGAAGACGAACCCAAGACCGGCAGCTATCTGCGCCAGGGGCTCGAAGAGGCCGGCTATGTGGTGGATCTGGTCGCCGACGGCGTGGACGGGCTGCACCTGGCCAGCAGCGGTGACTACCAACTGCTGATCCTGGACGTGATGTTGCCAGGTATGGACGGTTGGAATGTACTGGCACGGCTGCGTGATGCCGGCAATCCGCTGCCGGTGCTGTTCCTGACCGCGCGCAGCAGCATTCCTGACCGCGTACAGGGCCTGGAGCTGGGGGCGGACGACTATCTGGTCAAGCCCTTCGCCTTCGTCGAACTGCTGGCGCGTGTACGCACCTTGCTGCGACGCGGCCAGGTTCAGCCGCAGGCAGAGCGCATCGTCATCGCCGATCTGGTGGTGGATACCCTGCGCCGCCGCGTGCAGCGCGGCGAGCGCCGCATCCAACTCAGCCAGAAGGAATACGCCTTGCTGGAACTGCTGGCGCGGCGCCGTGGTGAAGTGCTGCCGCGTTCGCTGATCGCATCGCAGGTGTGGGACATGAACTTCGACAGCGACACCAATGTCATCGATGTCGCGGTACGTCGGCTGCGGGCCAAGATCGACGATGATTTCGCCGACAAGCTCATCGTCACCGTGCGCGGCATGGGCTATGTATTGGAAGCCCCAACCGCCGGTGATGATGCGTGACCCGGCGGCGTTCCACCGTCTGGCAGCTGACTGCGCTGCTGGCCACGATCAGCGTGCTGGTGATGGCGGTGCTCGGCATCGCCATCGACCAGGCGGTGCGGCACAACTTCAATGCGCTGGACCGCGCCGAGCTGGAGAACAAGGCGGCATTGATCAGCGATATGGCGGCCACCGTTGCGCCGCCGGAACTCGGCCAGCGGCTGGGCGAAGCGCTGGGTCATCATCCGGACATCGCCTTCTGGATCGGTGACGCCGATGGCAGTGCGCTGTTCTCCACCGCGCCACCAACGTTGCTGTCCTATGCGCAGCAGCACCCGCCGACGGCACAGCTGCGACAGCAACTGTGGCGCCTGCCTGATGGCAATCGCTTCGTCGTCCTGCATTTGCGTCAAGTACAGCAGCAGGGCCGTCCGTTGACCTTGTTGCTGGCGATTGACGGTGCGCGCCACGCGCCGTTCCTGCGTGGCTTCCATCAGCTGCTTGCGGCCTGCATCGTGCTGGCGGCGCTGGCCAGCAGCCTGCTCGGTGGCTATGTGGTGCGGCGCACGTTGCGGCCGCTGCAGAGCCTTGCCGATGAAGCCAAGCAGATCACCACCGAGCACCTGGACCGACGTCTGTCAGTGGGCGCGGCGCCGGCCGAGCTCGATCACCTCGCGCAGACCTTGAACAGCATGCTGGCGCGGCTGCAGAACGATTTCGTGCGCCTGTCCGAGTTCTCCGCCGACCTCAGCCATGAGTTGCGCACGCCGATCACCAACCTGCTCACCCAGGTGCACGTGGTGTTGGCACAGCCGCGTGACAATGCGGCCTATCGCGATGCCTTGGGCTCCTGCGCCGAGGAGATGCAGCGGCTGTCGCGCATCGTTGCGGACATGCTGTATCTGGCCCAGGCCGAAACGGTGGACGCCTTGCCAACCCGCGAGCGCGTAGCGCTGGGCAGTCTGGTGGATGCGTTGCTGGAGTTCTATGGCCTGCTGGCCGAAGACAAACAAGTGCAGCTGCAGCGCGACGGCGATGCCGATCTGCAGGGCAATCGTTTGATGATCCATCGTGCCGTCGCCAACCTGCTTTCCAATGCCATCCAGCATTGCCCGCCGGGCGGCGCGGTGCAGATCCGCATCCGCAGCAGCGATGGGCGCTGCAGCATCGAGGTCAGCAATCCCGGTGCGCCGATTCCTGCCGATGTGTTGCCGCGACTGTTCGACCGCTTCTACCGCGCAGATCGTTCGCGCGGGCGTGGCCATGGTGAGGGCGCAGGCTTGGGTCTGGCGATCACCCGTGCCATCGCCCAGGCGCATGGCGGGCAGGTGCAGGTGGTATCCACTGCACAGGGCACGGTGTTCAGTCTTCAGCTGCCGCTGGCATGAACGGTGTGCGGTGGAGCGCTAAGCTTTCTTGCGTTTGCCTGCGCCCGTACGCGCTGGCTTGCGGGTGCTTGCAGCGCGGCCAGTGTTGCTTTGCGGACTGCTGGCGCCAAGTTGCTCCATCCACGTCAGCACATCCACGTAGGCGATGAAGTGCTGCAGATACTCTGGTGACAGCTCCTGCATCAGCGCCATCGCACGATAGGTGAGCACACTGGAGTTCAGCGGACCGGCATCTGCTGGCAACGAATCCAGACACTGGCGCAGCAGACTGTCGATGCGGATGCGGCTCCACAGCTGCTGGAACTCATCCAGTGCTGGCATCAAGCTAGCTTCGGTGCTATCGCCAGTGTCGCTGTCGCCGGCTGCCGCGTTGGAGGTGCTTAGCGGCAACTGGTATTGCAGCGGATCTGCCTCCAGCTGCTGCAGCAGCAACTGCAGAGGACTTTCGGTTCCGGTCTGTGCTGGCGGCTCCGCGACTTCAACGGCAACCAGCTGCGCATACGCGTCGGTCAGCTGCGACAGGCGTGCATCCAACTGCTCCCGCACGCTGCCCGCATAGCGTTGTGCGCGCTGCGCCAGCGCCGCGATCAGCGCGAAACGCGGCGGATCGAAACGATCGGCTCCGCTCTCGCGCCATGCCTGCAGCTGTGCCAGTGCTGCCGAATCAGCGGGCATCACTGGGCGGCATCGGACTTGCCGTCCTGCTTGGGACGCGGAATCGGCGCGATCTCGACGCGGCGGTTTTTCGCGCGGCCAGCTTCGTCATCGTTGCTGCTGACTGGCTGCTCGGCGCCGAATGCAGCGGCAAATACCGACTGCGAAGGAACACCGTCGGCGATCAGGGTGCGGGTGACGGTGAGCGCGCGCGCGGCGGACAGCTCCAGGTTGTCGGCGAAGCGGCCATGGACCACACGCACGGGCTGGTTGTCGGTGAAGCCGCTGACCATCAGGATCTCCTCGCGTGCGCCCAGATAGTCGCGCAACGGCGCGGCGATACTCTGCAGCAGCTCGCGCCCTTCCGGTTGCAGCTGGTCGGAGTTGAGCGCGAACAACACGCTGCCACTGATGCCGATGCGGCCATTGATCACAGTGACGCGGCCAGCCGCCAGCGGTGCAGCCAAAGCCTGTTCCAAGGTCTTCAGCTTGGCGGTCTGTTCCTGGCGCTGCTTGACCTCCTCATCCAGGCGGTTATGCAACAGCAGCTGGATGCCGATCACGCTGGCCAGGATCAGCACGAAGGCGCCGAGCAGCACTGACATCAGGTCGCCGAATGCGGCCCAGGTGGTGGCGCTGGATTCGGCGTCGAACTCGATTTCGTCGCTCATCGCGCTCAGGCTCCGGCGTTGTCGCGGGCTTCGGCCAGCTGCTGCAGTTCGCTGATGATCTGCTTCTGCGAGAGCATGCTCAGGTCCACCACTTCGCGCGCCTGCGCGGCGTAGTAGGCCAGCTGCTCGTCGCTGCGGGTCAATGACTTGTCCAGCGCGCTTTCGATCAGTTGCAGGCGCTCATTCAAGGCCGCGGTGGATTGGCCGAACAGCTGCACGGCGCTGCCGAAGGCATCGCCCAGGCTGGCTATCTCCACCGCGCTGGCAGTGACGTTGGCGGCGGCGTGGTCGAGCTTGCTGGTCTCGCTTTCAAGCTGGGTGCTGAAGCGGCTGCCGACGCGTTCAAGCAGATCGGCCGAGGTGCTGACCAGTGCGTCGACTGCGCTGCGCTGCTCGGTCGATGCGTGGGTCACCGCGCCGAGCAGGGTCTCCAGCGTCGACAGCAGATGGCTGCGTTCTTCCAGCATGGCGGTGTCGCGGACCATGCTGTCGGACAGCTTCTGGCGCAGCTCGGCCACCACTTCGGCGGCGGCGCGCGGTGCTTCCGACGCGCTCTGCACCAGACGCGAGATCTCGGCGATGGTGTCGCGGGCCTGCGCCTGCTGCTGCTCGCTCATGGCCTGCGTGGTCTGCGCCAGGCTGTCGCAGATCTGCTGCTGGCGCTGCGCCACGGCTTCGCCATTGCGCTGCCAGCTGCTGTCCAGCGTGCCAACCATCGCCGTGAGTGCCTGCGACCACTGACCCAGACGTTGTTCGTCACGTTCGGCGAAAGCGTTCTGCAGTTGTTCGTGCGATTGCTGCAGCGCTGACAGCAGCGACTGTGCGTGTTGCTCGAATGCGGACGATGCACTCAGCAAGGCCTGCTCATTGCGCTGTGCAAGTTCGTGATGTGCATCATGCTGTTTTGCCAGCGCATCACGCCAGGCATCCGCAGTACGGCCGACGTTGTCTTCCATGCGCGCGGCGACGCCATCGATCAGGCTGTTGGAGCGCTGCTCGAAGGTGTTGCTGAACTGTGCAAGCGCCTGCTGCAGCTGTTCGTTGAGCGCGCTGTTGCTGCGCTGCTGCGCGTCCAGTGCATTGCTCCAGCTGCTGCCAGCGGTTGCTGCCGCACTCTGTACGGCGGCGTTGATGCCGTCGAGCTGTTTGTGCACGGCGCTGTCGATGCTGGCGTGCAGGGCATTGGATTTATCGGCGAGCCCGGCCATGGTGGCATCGACAACCGGTTGCAGCGCGGCGCCCACTGCATTGGCCTGCTGGGTAATGCCGGCCTGCATCGATTGCTGTAGCGATGCTGCCAGCTGCGTATAGGCCGCTTCGGTGCGCTGGTGGAATTCCTGCTGGCTGGCCTGCAGGCGTTCGTTGTTGGCCTGGTGCTGCTGCTCAAGGCTGCCCATCATCGCTTGCAGGCGCTCGACCAGGGTCGGCATCAACGCGTTCTGTTCCTGCAGCAGGCGGAAGGTCTCGCCGCGCTGGAAGCTCTGCGAATGCACGCGCAGCTGGCTGGCGATGCCGGCATCCAGTTCCTGCACGGCCTGCGCGCGCTCACGACGCAACAGCGCCGACAGCAGACCGAGTGCGGCCGAGCTGGCAACACCGGCGATCGAGGTGCCGAAGGCGAAACCCAAGCCCTTGACCGGCGCGGCCAGCGAACTGCGGATTGCATCCAGATCGGTAGCGCTTTCCAGCGCCAGACCGGTGCCGCGCAGGGTGGCCATCATGCCGAGCAGGGTGCCGAGCATGCCCAGCAGCACCAGCAGGCCGACCAGATACGGGGTCAGCGCAGGTGCGGGCAGGCCGACGCGCTCGCCCTGTACGCGCAGCCGCACCGGACCACGCAGGCCCGGCTGCAGGCGGCTGAGCCAGTCGTCGAGGTTGTCTGCCGCTTCGCCGATGACCGGCAAGGCCTGCTGCAGGGTGCTGGTGGCCTGGCGGTAGCTGAACAGTTCAACCGCGCCGGCCAGATAGCAGGCAGCGATGATCGCCGCGACCACTGCGGCCAGCGGATGGGTGCCGGCATAGCCGACGCCGATCCAGCACACGGCCAGCAGGCCAACGAGGAAGACAACGACTGCAACGAGGTTTCTGGACATGAGGTACGGATTACCGGGTGCGTAGCGCTGCGAGCAGGCCATCGATGGGGTGGAAACGGACATCCAGTTCGGCCAGCAGCGCGATGCGCAGGTCTTGCCGGAACGTGACCAGCCAGGGGCCAGTGGGTGCCGCGGTGGCATCCGATGCGGCGGCATCGGCTGGGTCGTGCGCGGCTGCAGCGAGCAGCCGTTGGTAGTGCAGGCCGAGCAGCACCGGCACATGCGAAAGCAGGCTGTGTTCGCGCGGGCTGAGGGTGGCTTCCATCACCGCGTCGACTTCGGCCAGACGCGCCTTGGCCGGCGATTGCCGCGCCAGCATGTCACGCAGGCGACCACGCAGGCGACCGCTGGCGGTCTGCATGGCGCGTTGCTGGTTCAGGTAATGCTTGCGGTAGGGGGCGAAGCCGGGTGGCAACTCGGCATCGGCCGGCGGCGGGTTGCGTGGCGGGCTCAGGTCGATCTCGGCCTGGATGGCCTCCACCAGCCTGGTTCGCGCTGTGGCGTATTCAGCATCCTGCGCCGCTTCGTAGTCCGCACCTGCTTCGGGCTCTGGCGGCGGGTTGTCCAGCGCCTTGGAAAGGGTGATGGCACGGTTCCAGTCGAACCACTGCGCCAGCCGCTCCGGCACCGCAGGCGCCGCAGGGGATGCTCCCTCGTCATTGAAGCGGGCCAGCAGGCGAATGAACGCCGGGCCCAGAACGGGCGCCCGTTCGGATGCTTTCGCCATGGTCCTGACTAAAAATTGGTCATTTTACATGCTGCGGCAAACCGCGCTCTGGCCCGGGTATTCAGGGCGGGGACCCTGTCGGCGCCTGTGCCCAGGCTCGCTCTTTGTGGGAGCGGCGTGAGCCGCGAAGCACGCACATCACCAGATTGCACAAGCACCAGTGGCCCCGGCGATGCTTGCTTCGCGGCTTACGCCGCTCCCACAAGAGAGCCGTGGCCGGATAACAAACGCGCCGTAGCCCGGCTCAGCGCGCATGGCGTTTGAGCAGTTCCAGCAGCAGCTCGGCCTCGGCAGCGCGCTTGGTTGGGTCCGTTTCGGCGACGACATGGTCACTCAGATGACCGGCCATTACCTCCAGCATCAGCCCGTGCATGGCGCCTTTGGCGGCGGCGATCTGCACCAGTACGGCGTCGCAGTCATCACCGCTCAGCAATGCCTGTTCCAGCGCCGCCACCTGGCCGGCGATGCGCCGCACCCGGGTCAGCAGTTTCTTCTTGTCACGTTGGATATGAGCCATGGCTGGCATCATATACCCCATGGGGGTATATGATCACGCCGACTTCCCGCCCCGTAGAGCTTCCATGCAACTCGCCGCACTCGCCCAATCCCGCCGGCACAGCCACGCCTTCAGCGAGGGCAATCCGATGGCGGAGAAGAACACCCGCCGCGCCATGGTGCTGACCATCGTGATGATGGTGGTGGAGATCGCCGGTGGCTGGTGGTTCAACTCGATGGCGGTGCTGGCCGATGGCTGGCATATGAGCTCGCACGCCTTGGCGCTTGGCCTGGCGGCGTTTGCCTATGCCTGCGCACGGCGCTACCGGGATGACCCGCGCTTTGCCTTCGGCACCTGGAAGATCGAGATATTAGCTGGCTACACCAGCGCGATCCTGTTGCTGGGTGTGGCGGCGATCATGGCTTTCGAATCCATCCTGCGGGTGTTCAAACCCAGCACGATTCATTACCAGCAGGCGATTGCAATTGCGGTGGTTGGATTGGCGGTGAACCTGCTGTGTGCGTGGTGGTTGCGCGATCAACATCATCATGGTCACGATCATGGGCATGACCACCACCATCACCACCACGATCTGAACCAGCGCTCGGCCTACCTGCATGTGCTGGCGGATGCGGCGACTTCGGTGCTGGCGATCATCGCCCTGCTTGGCGGCCTGTATTTCGGCGCCTCATGGCTGGACCCGCTGATGGGCATCGTCGGCGCGATACTGGTGTCGGTCTGGGCCTGGGGTTTGATCAAGCAGACCGGCGGCGTGCTGCTGGATGCGGAAATGGACGCACCGGTGGTGGCCGAGATCCGCGAGGCGGTCGAGCAGGGAGAGTTGCCTGCCCACATCAGTGACCTGCATGTCTGGCAGGTCGGCCGTGGCCGTTATGCCTGTGCGATGGAAGTAGTGACCGAGTCCGTGGTGTCGCCGGAGGTATTCCATCGCGCCTTGGCGATCCACGAAGAGATCGTGCACGTGACGGTCGAGGTGCGTAGCGCAGCCGCGCTGTAGTGCCGAGCCATGCTCGGCAGAGGCGTTACCGGTAACCCAGCTGTAGGAGCGGCTTATGCGGCGAAGCCGGCAATGCTGCAATTACCGATATGTTCGCAATCTGATGATTCATGGGCTTCGCGGCTGCCGTCGCTCCCACAAGCGCTGATGGATTGCGGGTGATGCCCCTGCCGAGCATGGCTCGGCACCACAGGTCGCGCACATGCAGAGTGCTAGATCACCCGCAGGGTGATGGCTTTCAACACCGCGCGGGTGCGGTCGCGGGTGTCGAGCTTGTCGAGGATGGTCGACACGTAGTTCTTCACCGTGCCTTCGGCCAGGAACAGGCTGCCGGCGATCTCGCGGTTGCTGTAGCCGCCGGCCATCAGCCGTAGTACCGCGACTTCCTTCTGGCTGAACAACTCCTTCGGCGCGTCATCGGCGTGGTAGCGATAGCGCTGCCGCACCGCATCGGTGCTCACCGGCTGCAACAAGGTCTGCCCGGCGATGGCGCGGCCGATGGCGTCATGCAGGTCTTCCGGCGCTGCATCCTTCAGCAGGAAACCCTGCGCACCGGCTTCGGTGGCACGCAGCAGCAGGTCGCTCTCGTCGAAGGTGGTCAGGAACACGCACGGCGTTTGATCGCCGCGCTCACGCAGAGCCTTCAATGCCTGGATGCCGTCCATGCCCGGCATGCGGATATCTGACAGGATCAACTGCACCGGCTGCTGCGGCAGTTGTTCGAGCAGGGCGTCGCCACTGTCGGCCTCGAACACGATGGTGATGCCGAGCTGCTGCAGCAGGGCGCGCAGGCCGGCGCGGATCAGGGCTTGGTCGTCGACCAGGGCAATGCGGGGGGAATCATTCATGCCGGCAATTCCACACGAATCTGCAGGGCACCGGAAGCGGAGCGTTGCAATTGGAAGTTGCCACCTTGTTCGTCCACGCGCTCGCGCATGCCGGTGAGCCCATTGCCGGCGCGTGGTTCGCCGCGCAGCTGGCCGTCATCTTCCATCGCCAACAGCAGTTGCCCGTCGCGGTGCCGCAGGGACACCTGCAGCACCTTTGCATCGCTGTGGCGAGCGCTGTTGGTCAGCGCCTCCTGCACGCAGCGCAGAATGGTTTCGGCCTTGGTGGTGTCGCTGAGCTGCACGTCTTCGTCCAGCTGCAGCAGCAGGCGCGGGCGTGGCAGGGGTGCGGCCAGGGCGTGCAGGGCGGTGTCCATGTCGAGCTGGCCGCTGTCGCGCAGGCAATGCACCACGGCGCGGATGTCGCCCAGCAGCTCGGCGGACAGCTGTTCGCACAGGGCCAACTCGGGCGCTGCATCCGTGCGGCCGGCAAGCGCGCGCAGGTGCAGGCGCAGCGCCGTGAGCTTGTGCCCGGCGACATCATGCAGCTCACGCGACAGCCGCAGCCGCTCCATGTCACGGGATCTTTCAGCGAGCAGGGCGCGGGTGGCCAGCAGGTCGGCGTTGACCTGTGCCAGCCGGTCGCGGGCCTGCTCGGCGCTGCGCGCGTAATGTGTGGTGAGCATGGCGAAGGCCTGGAAGCCGGCAAAGATCAGCACCACTGCGGCAGGATGGCTGTGGCTGCCACGCAGGACCAGGTACATGCCAAGGTTGACCAGCAGCATGAGCACCAGGGTGATACGCAATGGCCAACTCATCGCCACCTGCGCGGCCAGCATCACCAGCAGGGCGGGCGCCACGCCGCTGCTGGCGGCCAGGCGGATCACCGCCAGTGCGGCTAGAGCTTCGATCAGCAGCGCCACACTGCGTTGTGGCGAGGGGCGCTCGTAGCTGGCGGCAAACAGAAACGCGATCAGGAACAGCAGGGCACTGCCCCAACGCAGGGCCATCTGCTCGGCGGAGCCATAGGGCAGGGTGGCCGCTACCGCCAGCCAGGTCAGCAGGCCGGCGAGGTTGAGGGGGTGCAGCAGTCTGTGCCAGCGCGAACGGGGAGTGATTTCCATGCACACATGCTGGTGGGCGCAGGCCTCAGCGGCAAGGGGAGCAGAGCAGAAAGTGACTTCCGGCAGGGTCGATCAATGACTGCCGCGACTGCCGTGCGTACGCCCGAAAACGCACGCTGTGCACAGGCCATCGCATTCGCCGGCCACCACTGAAGAGATCGCTGTCATGCCCGGATATTCCCTGATCGTCGCGCTGCATGTGCTGGCTGGCGTGGTCGCCCTGGTCGGCTTCTGGTCGGCGGCGTTCATGAAGAAAGGCTCGCCGCGGCATCGCTTGCTGGGCAAGGTGTATCTGCTGGCGATGGCGGTGATCGTGGTTACCGCGCTGCCGATCACCGTCCAGTTCGCCTTCTTCCGCCAGCAGCCGTTGTCGGCTCTGTTCCTGGCCTATCTGATGGCGATCACTGGCAATGCGACGTGGCTGGCCTGGCGTGCGGTCACCGACAAGCGCGACTGGAAGAAGCTGGTGTCACGGCCGGGCTGGCATCTGGCGCTGTGGCCGATGGTGATCCTGGCCTTGGTGGTCGTGGGCACCGGCATCCAGCATCGCCAGCCCTTGTTCCTTGGTTTCTCGTCGATTGGGCTGTGGGTGGGCTGGCGCATGCTGAAGTTCGCCCGCCGTGGCCCGTCGCGTCCGGACTGGGCGTTCCGCCAGCATTACCAGTCGATCCTGGGTGCAGGCATCGCTACCCATGTGGCGTTCCTCGGCATCGGCATGCGGCCGGTATGGCTGTGGTTGCATGCGCACACCACGGTGCCGGCGCTGCTGATCGAGCTGTTCCCGTGGGCGGCACCGTTGCTGGTGGCGGTATTGGTTGGTGTTTACCTGGACCGCAAGTACGGCGGTCGGCGGGTGGCCAAGGCGGCGCAGTGAGTTGCGGGAGTTGGTGGCCCCGGGTGCGCTTCGCTTGCCCGGGCTAGGTGGGACGCAGACGAAGAAGCCGCCCTTGGGCGGCTTCTTCCATTGCAGCGATGTGAGCTGGCTCAGACGTCGCCGCCGTCAGCCCAGCCTTCACCGCTGCCGCGCTGGAACACCGTGTCACCTTCCTGCACATCACCTGCCGGCAGATGCTCGGCATCGGCCAGGCGTGCGTAGATCGGGGTGAAGTCCGGTTCGGTGGCGGCCATCAGCTGCTCGAAGCCATCGATGACGAAATAGCTCTTCTGGAAAGTGTCGATGCGGTAGCGGGTACGCATGATCCGCTCCAGATCAAAGCCAATCCGGTTCGGCGCGGCTGACTCCAGCGAGTACAGCGACTCGCCCTTGGAGGAGACGATGCCGGCGCCGTAGATGCGCAGGCCCTCGGCGGTGTTGATCAGGCCGAACTCCACCGTGTACCAGTACAGGCGGGTCAGGTTCTGCAGCGCGTCCGGGCCGATCGCATGGGCTTTGACGCCACCACGGCCGTAGGCGGCCATGTAGTCGGCGAACACCGGGTTCATCAGCAGCGGCACATGGCCGAACAGGTCATGGAACAGGTCCGGTTCGGCGATGTAGTCGATCTGGTCCGGGCGGCGGATCCACCAGGTCACCGGGAAGCGGCGGTTGGCCAGGTGATCGAAGAAATCGAGCTCGGGCAGCAGGCCTTCCACGCCGACCAGGGTCCAGCCGGTGGCCGCGCCCAGCACTTCATTGAGCTGGTCGAAGCGCGGAATCATGTGCTCGCTCATGCCCATTTCGTCCTGGGCATCGAGGAACTCCTGGCAGGCACGGCCGACCAGCAGCTCGCGCTGGCGCTGGTACAAGGTGCTCCAGGTGGCATGGTCGTCGGCGCTGTAGCCGTCCCAGGGCTGCTCCACCACGGCGGTGGTATAGACCGGCACGTAACCCTTGTCGGTCTGCTGGTGTTCGACGCGGCGTGGGTTGGCTTCCATGGCGGCAGCTCCTGAAGGGAATAGATAACCGCATGGTAGGAAGCCTGCCGCGCAACAGGTGTGCGTAATTGCGCTGTCAGCGGGTTATGACGCAATATTATTGCGTCCATTCAATGGTGCGGAGCAACAAAGATGGCGTCGGTGAATCTTGATCGCACGGATCTGCGGCTTCTGGTCGAAATCCAGCAGCATGGCCGCGCCACTAATGCCGAACTCGCGGCGCGGGTGAATCTGTCGCCGTCGGCCTGCTTGCGGCGGGTGCAGCGGCTGGAAGCGGAAGGCGTGATCGCCGGTTATGGCGCGCGCCTGGAGCCACGTGCGATCGGGCTGGGCCTGCAGGCCTTCGTGCGCGTGCAGTTGTCCAAGCACGGCCAGGCGGCGATCGATCATTTCGTGCAGGCGGTGCAGCTCTGGGATGAAGTGGTGGCCTGCCATGCGCTGACTGGCGACATGGACTATCTGCTGCAGGTCTACGTACGCGACCTGGACCACTTCTCGGCATTCCTGCTGGACAAGCTGCTCAACGCAGCCGGCGTGGCCGACGTCAATTCCAGCTTCGTGCTGCGCACGGTCAAGGAGTTCCGCGCCCTGCCGCTGTCGCAGCTGGGGCGGTAAAGAAGCGCCGGCGCGGCGGCTTGAAGCCCCTCTCCCGTGTACGGGAGAGGGGTTGGGGTGAGGGCGCTTTTGCTGTTGAGCTCTTGATCTGAAGATCTATCAGCTTCGCGGCTGACGCCGCTCCCACAAAAGCCTCTGCTGCCCTGCTGTTGATCCTCAACGCGCCGGCGCGCTGCAGTTCTTCTCGATGCCACGCAGCTTCTCGATGCGGCTGCGGCTGTCCTGACAACGCTGGTGTGCTTCGGCCTGTACGGCAGCGGCACGTGCGTCGGCATTGCGCGCGGTGGCGACACGCGCCTGCTGCAGGCGGGCAATACCAGCGCGGATCTGCGGCATCGCCGCCATCGCCGCCTTCTCGCCTTCGAGGATGGCGCGGCCACGCTGCTCGAAATCGGCTGCGCCGATGTCCAGCACCGCCGGGCGGATCACCACGTCGGCGCGTGCCAGTTCCTGCTCACCCAGGCGCTGGCCCATGATGGTGATCGACTGGCCCACTGCACCGAGCAGGCCGGTCGGGCGCTGGCCGGTGGCGCGGCTGGAGATATCCACTGCGATCACGAATTCGGCCCCCAGCTGCTTGGCCGCATCCACCGGCACCGGGCTGACCACGCCGCCGTCGACATAGCTCTTGCCGCCGATGATGACCGGCTCGAACACACCGGGGATGGAGCTGGAAGCCCGCACCGCCTGGCCGACATTGCCGCGCACGAATACCGCGCGCTCACCGGTTTCCAGCTGTGTGGCGACCGCGGCGAATGGCTTCTTCAGCTGCTCGGCGCGCTTGTTGCCGACCTGCGCGTTGACGTAGTCCTGCAGCTTCTGGCCTTGCACCAAGCCACCGGAGAACAGGCGGATATCGCGGATGCTGGCTTCATCCAGTGCGACCGCCTTCTGCTGCATCTGGAAGGCGTTCATGCCGCTGGCATACAGGGCACCGACCACGCTGCCGGCGCTGGTGCCGGACACCACCACCGGCTCGAAGCCATTGGCTTCCAACATCTTGATCACGCCGATATGGGCAAAACCCTTGGCCGCGCCGCCGCCCAGTGCCACGCCGATCTTGACCGGCCTCACCGGCGTGGTCGGCTGCACCGCTGCCGGCGGAGTGGGCTTGGTGTTCTCGCCGCCACAGGCTGCCAGCAGGCCAAACAAGGAGAGGGACAGCAGCAGTCGGGCGTTGCGCATGATGAACAGGGGGTATCGGAAAGGGCGCCAGCATAGCGCTTTGCGTCGGGAGGGCACGTGGCAGCAGGCGAAGTCGTTTAGGTAGGGCTGCGATTTGGGTTCAGTGCGCTGAGGAAAAGAGATCGCCATCCCCGCGTAGGCGGGGATCGCTCTGGGGCAGTGCCGATGCTGTTTGAAACCGTCATCCCCGCGTAGGCGGGGATCGCCCCTGCTTTTGAGGTCGCCGCTAGAGCAAAAGCAAGGGCAGGAGCGATTCCCGCCTGCGCGGGAATGACGAGCTAAGGAGCCAAAGCCCACGTTTACGCAGGGCTTTTCTCCTGTCAGCAATCAGAACTTGTTATCCCCATCCAGCAACCGACCCAGCCCACCCAGCACCGAGCCCTCGCCGCGGCTTTGCCCACCGCCCTGCGGTGCGGCGGCAAACATACGGCCTGCCAGGCGCGAGAACGGCAGCGATTGCAGCCAGACCTTGCCGGGGCCGGTCAGGGTCGCCAGGAACACGCCTTCGCCGCCGAAGAACATGCTCTTCAGGCCGGCCACGCGGCGCACGTCCATGTCCACGCCGGCGTGGTATGCGACCACGCAGCCGGTATCCACATCGATGCGCTCGCCTGCGGCCAGCTCGCGTTCCACCACGCAGCCGCCGGCGTGCACGAACACCCAGCCGTCGCCTTCAAGCTTCTGCATGATGAAACCTTCGCCACCAAACAGGCCGGTCATCACCTTGCGCTGGAAATGCACGCCGACCTGCACGCCACGTGCGCCGGCCAGGAAGCTGTCTTTCTGGCAGATCAGCTTGCCGCCGTGCTGGTCCAGCTTCATCGGGATCACCGTGCCGGGATAGGGCGCGGCGAAGGCGACCTTGGCCTTGCCGTTGCCGGTGTGGGTGAACACGGTGGCGAACAGGCTCTCACCGGTGATCACGCGCTTGCCGGCGGACATCAGCTTGTCCATGAAGCCGCCGCCCTGGCCTTCGTGGCGGCCGTCACCGAACACGGTGTCCATCTGTACCGTTGAATCCTTGAACATCAACGCGCCGGCCTCGGCAATCGCGCTTTCGCCCGGGTCCAGTTCGATTTCCACGAACTGCATCTCATGCCCGATGATGCGGAAGTCGATATCGTCAGCCTGGTTGCGGTTGCCGCCCATTGGCGGCGGGGGCGGGCCGGCCTGGCCGCCGAAGCTGGCGATTTCGGTCACCGCCTGCCAGCCCTGCATGCCCTGGCACCAGGCCAGTGCCTGCCGGTTGCCCTGGGCAAAGCGGCGTGCAGCCTCGTCGTCCATCGGGCCGACGCGGTCGGCCTGGCCGGGAATATGGAAATACCACTGGGTCATGACAAGTTGCCTGGGCGGGAAGTAAGCCCCCAGTCTATGCGGCGGAAGGGCTGCATACCCCTGACAGGCGTCATGCCGCTGAATACCTGAACGATTGCGATACGAATGCTGTACTGCAACAATTAAATGCTAGGCGCAGTTCCCCATTCCTCCTCAACAGGCCCACCTCCGCCATGTCCCCGACCCGTACCGTCCGCCGCCGCCTGCCGGCAGCGCATCCGCTGTTTGTCGCCGTTCTCGCCGTACTGCCACTCACCGCTGCCGCGCAGGATGCGACCCCGGCGCAGAAGGAGGCCGCCACGCTGGATGCGGTGAAGGTCACTGCTGCACGCAAGGTGGAGAACATCCAGGACGTGCCGGTGTCGATCAGCACCGTCAGCGGCGAGAAGCTCGACGCGCTGGCCTCCGGTGGTACCGACGTGCGTTACCTGTCCGGCCGCGTGCCCAGCCTGAACATCGAATCCTCGTTCGGCCGCGCCTTCCCGCGCTTCTATATCCGCGGCTACGGCAACACCGACTTCCGTCTGAATACCTCGCAGCCGGTCTCGCTGGTGTATGACGACATCGTGCAGGAAAACCCGATCCTCAAGGGCTTCCCGATCTTCGACGTGGAACAGGTGGAAGTGCTGCGCGGCCCGCAGGGTTCGCTGTTCGGCCGCAACACCCCGGCCGGTGTGGTCAAGTTCGACTCGGTGCGCCCGTCGCAGGAGTTCGAAGGCTATGGCAAGGTCGGCTACGGCAGCGACAACCTGTGGAACGTGGAAGCTGCCGTCGGTGGCGCACTGAGCGCGCGCTGGTCGGCACGTGTGTCGGCCCTGTATCAGCGCCGCGACGACTGGGTGAAGAACACCGGCACCGGCCCGAACGACGGCCTGGAAGGCTATGACGAATCGGCCGTGCGCGCGCAGTTCCTGTACGAAGGCGACAATTTCGAAGCACTGTTGGGCGCGCACAAGCGTCACCTCAACGGTACCGCGCGCCTGTTCCGCGGCAACATCTTCAAGAAGGGCAGCAACGACTTCGTGCCCGGCTTCGACGAGAACAAGGTCTCGATCGACGGCCTGAACCACTCCGAGCTCGACAGCAGCGGTGCCAATGCGCGCCTGAGCTGGGACCTGGGCAACTACAAGCTGTCCTCGATCACCGGTTACGAGACCGTCGATACCTTCAGCGTCGGCGACATCGACGGCACCTCCGGCCCGTACTTCACCGCTGACGTACCGTTCGCCTCGGAAACCGCCGATGGCATCCCCAGCCACTCGCAGTGGACCCAGGAGCTGCGTCTTGAATCGCAGAACGAAGGCCCGCTGAACTGGCAGGCCGGCGTGTTCTATTTCAAGGAAGACTACGACGTCGACAGCGTCAGCTACGACAGCACCAACGGCAGCAAGCAGGACGGCTTCCAGCGCATCAACCAGACCAATGATGCCTGGGCGGTGTTCGGCGGCCTGAACTTCCAGGCGACCGACAAGCTGGAACTGCGCGCCGGCGTGCGTTACACCGTCGACAAGAAGGACCTGAAGGTCAAGGATTACTGGAACACCGGCTTCTCGCCGTGCGTGCTGTCGGCCAAGTGCGATCTCGCCGGTCTGCTCGCCGCGCAGCAGGCGGCGTTCGCTGCCGGCGATGCGGTCGATCCCTACCTGTCGGCCTCGACCAAGGACAAGAAGTTCAACTGGGACTTCTCGGCCACTTACGCCGTCAATGACACCGTCAATGTCTACGGCCGCGTTGCCACCGGCTTCCGCGGCAGCTCGATCCAGTCGGCGGGTGCCTTCAACAACAAGACCGTCGCCGATCCGGAAACCGTGCTGTCCTTCGAGGCTGGTGTGAAGGCCGACTTCTGGGACAACCGTGCGCGTTTGAACGCCAGCGTCTACCACTACCGGGTCAAGGACCAGCAGCTGACCGCCGTGGGCGGCGCCGGCGGCAATGCGAACATCCTGCTCAATGCCGACAAGAGCGTAGGCCAGGGCTTTGAACTGGATCTGCAGGCCTACCTGACCGACAACCTGCTGGTCACCCTGGGCAGCGGCTACAACCACACCGAGATCAAGGATTCCGATCTGAGCGTGGCGCCGTGCTTCTCCTGCACCGTGACCAATCCGGTCGTCAACGGCAAGGTGCTGATCAACGGCAACTCGCTGCCGCAGGCACCGGAGTGGACCCACAACATGACCGCACGCTGGTCGCTGCCGCTGGCCGATGGTACGCAGCTGTATGTGTTCACCGACTGGGCATACCGCAGCGAAGTGAACTTCTTCCTGTACGAGTCCAAGGAATTCACCGGCAAGTCGCTGCTGGAAGGCGGCCTGCGCGTGGGTTACCAGTGGAACGACGGTGACTACGACGTGGCGCTGTACGGCCGCAACATCACCAACCAGATCCGCGCCACCGGTGGCATCGACTTCAACAACCTCACCGGCTTCATCAACGAGCCGCGTCTGTGGGGTGTGGAGTTCAAGACCCGCTTCTAAGCGCAGGTTTGTGTGATGTAACGCAGAAGGCGCGGAGCAATCCGCGCCTTCTGCGTTTCTGTAGTGCCGAGCCATGCTCGGCAAGAGGCGTTACCGATAGCACCGCCGAACAACCTGTGGGAGCGGCGTAAGCCGCGAAGCCCAGTGCCGATCCGACTGCGGTAGTGCTTGCGATTCAAGCAATGCAGG
>NZ_JBRRDY010000047.1:0-26180 GCF_056759935.1 Stenotrophomonas sp. STEN035 | reverse complement strand
CACCGCTTCGGCACGGAACTCATCCGTGTACTGCTTGCTGTTGCCCATAAACACCTCGGTCATTGCCATGAATTATGGCAACCGGATGTCTACGAAAGGCTGGCCGGTCCATAGGGTTGAAAGAGTTGTTTGACAACGCCACGACATTTGGCTCGTTGATTCAGGTGCCTGCGGGGCAGGTAGCTAAGCTGTCGGCGCTCAAGCGGCTAAGTGAGACGATCAGTCACGACATATTTATGGCGAACGAGCTCGAGCGCCTGCGGCCTTTGGTGAGGCAGGCAGAATTACTGGTGGCGCAGTACGACGCGGTAGTGGCGAACCCGCCGTACATGGGGCGGAAGTATCTCAACCCGCTCCTGAAAAGATTCGCATCTACGCATTACGAGAGCGGCCAAGCTGACCTCTATGCCATGTTCATAGAGCGCACCATTGCCCTCTGCAAGGGAGGTCATCACGTCGCCATGATCTGCATGGATAGCTGGTTGTCCGGTGAAGACTTCCAAGGGACAAGACAGAAATTCGCCGAGCAAGGGACCTTTGTTTCAATGTGCCACCTTGGCCCTCATGCCTTTCCAGAGATCACGGGGGAGGTGGTTCAAGTTGCATCATTCGTCGCGTCCGTTGGTACCACGAGCAGCTATGAATGCACCTTCGTTGATTTAGTCGATGAAAAAAGCTCTGGCGCGAAAGAGCAGAAACTTATGAGTGGCGATGGAAGGTCTATCGTTGCAATCTCGGCTTTCGCTGACGTTCCTCGGGGAGTCTTTACGGCGTATAGAGCAAGCCCCCCCGTCCTCGCTGTGTTTGCAGACTCAGTTCCACTGAAAGAAATCGCGGAGGCTTTTACAGGTCTTCAGACTGGAGATAATCCCCGGTTTATTAGGTACTGGTTCGAGCTGCCGTTTCATTCAATCGCGTTCGGTCACGGAGATCACGACGCAGCCTATACCTCGGGGAAAAGGTGGTTTCCCTATGTGAAGGGAAGTGACTACCGCAAGTGGTATGGAAATCAGTTGTGCGTGGTCGACTGGGAGGATGCCGGCAAAGCGATTCGCAGCCATCCAAGTGCCACCGTTCGTAATGCGGATCACTACTTTAGACCTGGAATTGCCTACAACAATATTGCTAAACGCTTCTCAGCTCGGAGCGTCGATAGCGGATTCATCTTCGACCAAAAGAACTCGATGTTCTTTGCGGATTCTCCGAAAAACTTACCGTTGACCTTGGGCCTTTTGCATTCCGACGCTATAGGTCCGTTTCTACGGATTCTCTCACCCAAAGACTTTGGACCAGGGGCTCTGAAGATTATGCCGGTTCCTAAAGCTCTCTTGCTTAGGCGCGAGGTCGATGATTCAGTCACTCGGCTAGTTAAAAGTCACCGGAAGGATTGGGATTCGTTCGAGGAGTCTTGGGATTTCGAATCCATTCCCATGCTGACGGCCTCCTTCGTGCCCGCGCGCACCCTCGAATCTAGCTACACGGCCTGGATCACCCAGAACCGCGACACTATCGCTGAGATGAAGCGCCTCGAAGAGGAGAACAACCGCCTGTTCATCGAAGCATACGGCTTGCAGGACGAACTAACCCCTGACGTCTCCATCGAGCAGATCACCCTTACGGTGAACCCCGCCTACCGTTACGGCGGCAAGCTCATGGACGAGCAACTGTGGACCCGTTTCCGTGAGAACACTATGCAGGAGCTAGTCTCCTACGCTATCGGCTGCATGATGGGGCGCTACAGCCTGGACGGGCCGGGTCTGATCTACGCCAACAGCGGCAACGTCGGCTTCGACGCCTCGCGCTATACGAAGTTTCCTGCCGACGTCGACGGCATCGTGCCGGTCACTGAAGAGCTGTGGTTCGAGGATGATGCCGCGCTGCGCGTGCGCGAACTTCTGCTCGCCGTATGGGACAAGGACTCGCTGGATCAGAACATGGCTTTCCTGGCGGAGAATCTGGGCCTCAAGGCCAGCGAATCGCCGGAACAGGCGATTCGCCGCTACCTAGCGGACAAGTTCTTCAAGGATCACCTGCAGACCTACAAGAAGCGTCCGATTTACTGGTTGTTCTCCAGCGGTAAGCAGGGGGCGTTTCAGGCGCTGGTCTATCTGCATCGTTACAACGCCGGCACCCTATCGCGTCTGCGCGCCGAATACGTGGTGCCGCTGACCGGCAAGATGCAGACCAAGATCGAAGAGCTGGAGCAGGATGTCGCTGCGTCCAGCTCCACCGCGCAACGCAACAAGCTAACCAAGCAGCTTGAAAAGCTGCGCAAGCAACACCTGGAGCTGCTGGCCTATGACGAGCAGCTGCGCCACTACGCCGACCAGCGCATCACGCTGGATTTGGACGATGGAGTGAAGGTGAATTATGGCAAATTCGGCGACCTGCTGGCCGATGTCAAGGCAGTGACGGGCGGAAAGAGCGATGACGAATGATTGCCGCCGGGCTCACTCCCGTCGTGACGTCCTGGCTCAAGATGGTGCAAGGCGAGGTGATGCATGGACGTGAATGAACGCCGCGTGGTCGAATCGCTGCGCGCTCTGTTTACGACTGAGCGCGTGGTGTTTTGGCACGACACGGATTCACAGTTTGCCATCACGCTCGAATCGCTGGAGCTTGGCAGCGAGATCGCGATCGTGCGGCTGGATCGAACGCCTGTGCTGGCGGTCAAACGGCAACTGGAGCAGCAGCCCGCTTCCCAATTCTTGCTGTACAGCACCTACACGGAGCCCGATCCCGCCGTCGATTGGCTGCTGGATGTACGCCTGCGCGCCAAGTCGTTCCGCGC
Source organism: Stenotrophomonas sp. STEN035 (assembly GCF_056759935.1). NCBI lineage: Bacteria > Pseudomonadati > Pseudomonadota > Gammaproteobacteria > Lysobacterales > Lysobacteraceae > Stenotrophomonas > Stenotrophomonas sp. STEN035. Next base: position 23,389 of record NZ_JBRRDY010000047.1, on the reverse strand, counting down.
CGATCTGACCACGCTGCTGATCGACGACCTTGGCCTGACCTCGCTGACGCTGGCGCCGTATATCCGCTCGCGCAGCAAGTTCCTCGGCGCAGAAGCGCGGCGCGGCAAACTCAAGCGCCTGATCGAGTCCGGTGACGGGGAGGTGGAGCTCGACCGCAAGATGATGGCCGTGCTGTTGCGCAGCGACGAGTCCGAGCCGCTATCCATTGCGCATCAGCTGTTGCTGGGGCTTTGGGTAGAGGGTCAGCCCCGTATCGGCGAGCCGGCCAAGCCTTGGACTGATTTGCAGGGCTACGGCCTGGAGCCGGCGTTCTGGACACTGATGCAGCGCACGTTCGGCTATGAAAGTGACGAGCCGACCCTTGCCGATTTGTGGCTGCGTATTCTGGTCACCGACTTCGCCCGCGCTATCAGCGCCGAGGTGCCACAAGCCTTGCGCCATCTGCTGTTGGAGAATCCGCAGCTGGCAAATAACGCGACGATCCTGGCCGCGCGGTGGCGCAGCGATCTGCACAGCCATGCGGCCTACGCGGATCTGTCCGCCGCCGTGGCGCAGATGCTCAAGCTGGGCGAGCTGATTTCCGGCTGGCACGCGGAGGATTTGCTGGAGTGCATGACCTTCGCTGCGGTCGAACGTCAGATCATCTATGACTTGAAGACCAGGGTGATGCAGCTGGGTGGTGCGTCACTGGGCGACGTGCAGGCGGTCACCGCGCGCCGTCGTGATGGTCACTGGAGTAATGCGGTGATCAGCGACGCAAGCGATGAGATCCGCGCCTTGTCTGCTTGCTATGACGCAATCGAGGCAGCAGCCGAGTTCTTAGCTCTGAAGGAGCGTCATGCTGCCGGCTTCAGCTTTGCCGAGGCGGCTACGGCCGTGCAGGCGTATCGGGACGAGTTGTATCGCTTTGACCAGTGGTATCGCTGCTTCCATTTTGCGGCTGACAAAGTCGAGCCGATGGGTTGGGGCGTGCTGCACGAACTACGCGGTGCCATCGAAGATTCCTATTCCGGTTGGTTCATTCCGGTCCTGTCATCGGCCTGGGCTGGCGTGCTGGCTGGCGAACGTGGTTTGTTGGCCGCCTGGCGCGTGCCAGGTACTACGCCGCAGCAGGATTTCTTCGATAACCATGTAGTCGCGGCACTCAGTGCTGGCCCGACCAAGCGCGTTTTCGTGCTGATCTCCGATGCATTCCGCTACGAAGCCGGCGAGGCCCTTGTTCGCGAGATCAACGCCAAGAACCGTTTCACGGCCAAGCTCGATGCAATGCTGAGCGTGCTGCCCAGCTACACGGCGCTCGGCATGGCGGCGTTGCTGCCGCACCAGAGCATCGCCTACAAGGCTGGCGACAGCCTTGATGTGCTGGTCGATGGCCAATCGACCGCGACGCTGGAGAGTCGCAACGCACAGCTGGGCCGCTATGACGGTATCGCGGTGAAGGCGGATGACTTGCTGGGGTTGGGCAAGGCGAAGGGGCGTGAGTTGGTCGGTGAGCACCGGGTGATCTACGTCTACCACGACCTGATCGACATGCTGGGTGACAAGCAAGGCTCCGAGGGCCAGACATTCGACGCTGTGGCCAGGACGCTGAAAGAGCTGAGTGGTGTCATCTCGCACATCATCAACAACCTCAATGGTTCGATGGTGCTGGTGACGGCCGATCACGGATTCCTCTATCAGGAGTCGCCACTGGATGACGCCAGCCGTGCCGCATTGCCGGAGAAGCCTGCCGGCACACTCAAGGCCAAGAAGCGCTATTTGATAGGGCGCGATTTGCCGGTTAGCGATAAGGTCTGGCAGGGCAACACGGCACTGACGGCGGGAACGCTGGGCGGCGAGGGCAGTGTGGACTTCTGGCTGCCCAAGGGTGCCATGCGCTTCCACTTTGCCGGCGGCGCCCGTTTCGTGCATGGTTCGGCGATGCCGCAGGAGGTGATCGTGCCACTCATAACCGTACGCGTGTCCGACTCCCACAAAGCGCGCACCCATCCAGTGGAGATCAGCCTGATGGGCTTCTCCAACAAGGTGGTGACCAATACCCAGCGCTTCGAGTTGATCCAGGCCGAGCCCACTTCCAGCCGTGTGTTGCCGCGGACAGTGCGGATTTCGTTGCGCGATGGTGAGACCCCGGTGAGCGACGAACAGGTATTGACCTTCGACAGCACCTCCAGCGTGCTGGGGGAGCGGGTTAGGTCGATCATCCTGACGATCCGTTCCGGCAATTACGATCGGCAAAGGGACTACTTCCTTGTCGCGCGTGACGCGCAGACCAAGGTCGAGGTTCTGCGTGTTCCCTTGAAGATCGATCTGGCGTTCTCCAATGACTTCTGACTCCTCCGACATGACCCAGCCCACCGCCGCCGAGCCAGTCGCGCCGGATCTCGATCAGCTGCTCAACCGTCACTTCAGCGGGAAGGTGGTGCGCAAGGATCTGACCAAGCTGATCAAAGAAGGTGCGAACGTGCCGGTCTACGTGCTGGAGTACCTGCTCGGCATGTACTGCGCCTCGGATGACGAAGCAACGATTCAGGCGGGTCTGACCACGGTCAAACGTATCCTGGCCGAGAACTATGTGCGGCCAGACGAGGCGGAGAAGGTCAAATCGAAGATCCGCGAAAGCGGCACTTACAAGGTCATCGACAAGCTGACCGTCAAGCTCAACGAGAAGCGCGACCAGTACGAGGCGTTGATGTCCAATCTTGGCGTGAAGAATGCCGAGATCTCTGATGCCTTCGTGCGTCAGTACGAGAAGCTGTTGGCTGGCGGCATCTGGTGCATCGTGACGCTGCGCTACGTCTACGAGGAAGGCCAAAAGAGCTCGCCCTTCATCGTCGAGGATCTGAAGCCGATCCAGATGCCCAACATGGACATGCAGGCCTTGTTCGAAGGGCGCCGTGTGTTCACCGATGAGCAGTGGATCGACGTGCTGTTGCGCTCCACCGGCATGGAACCCACTGTCTTCGAGAAGCGCGCGAAGTGGCACCTGCTGGCGCGCATGATTCCGCTGGTTGAGAACAACTACAACTATTGCGAGTTGGGGCCGCGCAACACCGGCAAGAGCCACATCTACAAGGAAATTAGCCCCAACAGCATTCTGGTGTCTGGTGGGCAGACCACCGTGGCGAATCTGTTTTACAACATGAGTGCGCGCAAGGTGGGCTTGGTTGGCCTGTGGGACGTGGTCGCCTTCGACGAAGTGGCCGGTATCACTTTCAAGGATCACGACGGTGTCCAGATCATGAAGGACTACATGGCCTCCGGATCCTTCAGCCGGGGCCGCGAATCCATCAACGCTAATGCCTCAATGGTGTTCATTGGCAACATCAACCAGAGCGTCGAATCACTGGTGAAGACCTCACACCTGCTGGCACCGTTTCCAGAAGTCATGATCGACTCAGCGTTCTTTGACCGCTTCCATGCCTATGTACCAGGCTGGGAGATCCCGAAAATGCGTCCGGAGTTCTTCACCAACCAGTTCGGGTTGATCGTGGACTACCTGGCTGAGTATCTGCGCGAGATGCGCAAGTACAGCTTCTCGGATGCTATCGACAAGCACTTCAAGCTTGGCAACAACCTTAACCAGAGAGACGTTTTCGCGGTGCGCCGCACGACCTCAGGGCTGCTGAAGCTGTTGTGCCCGCACGGCGAGTACGACAAGGGGCAGGTGCGGCAATGCCTTGAGTATGCCTTGGAGACGCGTCGTCGGGTCAAGGAACAGCTCAAGAAGATCGGCGGCATGGAGTTCTACGATGTCCACTTCTCCTACATCGACCTCGAGAGTAGTGACGAGCGCTTCATCAACGTGCCGGAGCAGGGCGGTGGTGGGCTGATCCCCGAAGGCCGGATGGCCCCCGGTACGCTTTACACCATCGCGATGGGCCCAGGCAGCATGCCGGGCGTCTACCGCCTGGAGATCCAGACCATGGCAGGCAACGGCAAGCTCACTACCTCAGGCTCCGGTTCTCGCGAGTCTGTGCGCATCGCCTTTGACTACTTCAAAGCTAACGCTAGCCGGGTCAGCGCCGGAATCAAAACTTCCGTTCAGGACTTTCACCTCCACCTCGTTGAACTCCAACATAGTGGCAGCCCTGAGACACTCACTCTGTCCAGTTTCGTCGCATTGTGCTCAGCCGCGCTAGGTCGGCCGATGCAAAGCCAGATGGTTGTGATGGGGGACATGTCTCTCGGCGGGACCACCACCCCAGCCCGCAACCTCGCCGAATCCCTACAAGTTGCCTTCGACGCCGGCGCCAAACGCATCCTACTGCCTATGTGCAGCGTCACCGACATTCCTACTGTCCCTGGCGAACTTTTCGCGAAGTTCCAGACGAGCTTCTACTCGGATCCAGCGGATGCAGTGTTCAAGGCACTAGGGGTAGATTGAATAGCCGCTATGTAGAGTTTCAGCCCAGTCTGGTGTAGGTCTGCCAATACGACAGCTCCCAACTGGACTTGCGACCGTGATGTGCTGAGCCTGACATCTGCAACGTGGAGATGGACGGGTCAGGCGGCGGCATGCATGGTCAGGGCAGCTGTGCAATTACTGTTGCCTGCCAACTGCAGGATACGGCGCGCTCATCGTTGGTGTGGACGGCGCGTACGTTTCCATAAAGGGTGGGCTCACGCTCGAGAACCAGCACAGAAAGGACACGCCTTTTCAGCAGGTGTGCCGGGACAGCACGCGTGGGTCCGACACCGACGAGCGCCAAATCGAAATCGTGGGTGAGGAAATTGAGTTTGTGGGGGGGGTAAAGGTCAATACTTGAGCACTCCGCCTCCGTGACTAAATGGCCGGCTCAGTTTCTGCTAACGTGGGACAGGGGACGCTACCGTCTCAAGTCGTGAGAATCAGGGATGCTACAACTTGTACTGCATGAGATCGACGGTGACAGAGCGATCTCTGGATTGTGCGCGGGCTATGAAGGGAAGCGATGGCGGCATTCGGTGCTTGCAGATTTTCTGATGGAGTCGTTGCCGGATTTCTGCCTCACTTACAGTGAGTACAATGAGATCGGGCACGAATCTGCGGTCAGAATGATCAGAAAGGCAGCGAAGGCCGTTTACAACACAGACAAGTTTATGAGCAGGGGCGAGTTTGGCGAGCTTCTCCTCCATGTCATATTGAAGATGACGATGGGGACACTGCCAGCAGTATCGAAGATTTATTACAAGGACTCAGTCAACGACACAGTGAAAGGATTTGACGCTGTGCACGTGGTTCCATCTGAGACAGGGTTTGAGCTTTGGCTGGGTGAGGTCAAGTTCTATGGAGACATCGGGGCTGCCATCCGCGATGTGGCTGCAGAGCTGGATCAGCATCTCAAAGCTGACTATCTGAGGAGCGAGTTTGTCGCTATTCTCAACAAGGTTGATGAGCACTGGCCCCATGCCCAGCAGCTGATGGCGCTTCTCGACGAGCGGACCTCTTTGGATCAAGTATTTGAGGCATGCTGCATTCCAGTTTTGCTGACATACGACGGCGATGCGACCGCGCAGCACGATGTGTTCACTGATGAATACAAAGCTGCTCTGATTGAAGAGATGCGCGATATCAAGGAGCGCTTCGATGACCGTGTGAGTACGGTGCCTCATCGAATTCATCTTTTCTTGGTTCCGCTGAATACGAAGAAAGTTCTAGTGGAAGCTCTCCATCAAAAACTTGAGGTGTTGAAGGCCCTATGAGCGTCGATTCCCCTGTTGAGTTGTCAGATCCTCGGTCAATTGAGGCTGATCCATTTCGGGCCACTCAGCTCTTGGCGTCAATGGTCAGTCGCGCTGCGATTGGTGAGTTCGATGACATGAAGGCTCAAGAGGCGGTTCTCTATGCGCTTGAGAACAAGGCTAGCTTTGGTGAGTGCGGCGTCATCGTCGAAGGTTTGGCTCGTGCCAGGGGACTTTATCCATACATCGTTAATGACGACCTAAGCGTACGTGAGGTGTTGGCGCTTGAGGCCCATCGTCCTGAGGGAATGGATGATGTGGTACTGCATAGAAAGCAAGCGGAGGTGTATCAGAGGCTGCTGGACGGGGAGAGTGTTGTCCTTAGTGCTCCTACCAGCTTCGGGAAAAGCCTTCTGATCGACGCGCTGATCGCCTCGGGACGGTACAGCCATGTTGCTGTGGTTGTGCCCACAATCGCATTGATTGACGAAACAAGGCGGCGGTTGGCGGAGCGCTTTGGTCGCGACTTCAAGCTGGTGACGCATCCCACTCAGCAGCTTGCTGAAAAGAACATCTTCGTGATGACACAAGAGCGTGTCCTGGACGTTGAGCGTCTGCCAAAGATTGACTTGTTCGTGATCGATGAGTTTTACAAGCTCGATCCGCGCCAGGATGTCGACCGCGCACTACTTCTCAATCACGCACTTCATCGTTTGCTAAAGACCGGCGCTCAGTTCTATCTGCTGGGGCCAAGCATCAAGCAGATACCAAGTGGGCTTTCAGATATCACCGGATCCGCATTCGTCGACACTGATTACGCGACTGTGGTCACCGAGCAGATGCACGTGAACACAGATGGCGGCGACGGCATCGGTGCTCTGGTCTCTCTCTGTCGGGAGTTGAATGATTCCACGCTTATTTATTGCGCTTCTCCGGCGAGTGCGCGCCGAGTCGCAACGGCGTTAGCGGCCGCTGGGTTGGGATCTGACGACGGAAAACTGAGGGGGGCATATGACTGGCTAGCCGCGAACTACCATCCAGACTGGGCGGTCGCACGTGGGTTTCTGACGGGTGTCGGTGTGCATCACGGTAAGGTGCCGCGCGCGGTAGCGCAGTATGCCGTCCGCCAGTTCAACAAGGGGCGTCTTCCCTTCTTGGTCTGCACTTCCACTTTGATCGAGGGCGTTAACACAAAGGCCAAGAACGTCATCGTGTATGACAATCGGGTAGCGCAGAAGAAGTTCGACTTCTTCACATTCAACAATATTCGTGGACGCTCTGGGCGTATGCTTCAGCATTTCGTGGGTCGCGTGTATCTCTTCAATGCGCCCCCGCAGGAAGACCTTCCGTTCGTTGATATTCCTTTGGTCAATCAGGATGATTCGACACCTGATTCGCTTCTGATCCAGTTGGACGATGACTTTCTCACGCCACTATCCAAGGCGCGTATCAGTGTGATCGAAGAAGGTTCGTTTCTATCGTTGGATGTGTTGCGTGGCAATTCGGGCATTGATCCCACCGCCCAGAACGAATTGGCCAAGCATCTGCGCAGCGTCGGCGGGGACGGCTACAAGAAGCTGCGATGGACCGGGTTCCCCGACTACGATCAGTTGAAATACGCTTGTGAGTTGATCTGGCGCTTCTTCGTCGGAAAGAAGCGTGTAGGCGGTGGGGTGGTCTCTGGAAGCCAGCTCGCCTTGAAATTGAGTCGGTTGGCGAAAGCCAAGAGTGTCAAGGCGTTGATTGTTCGAGAGTTGGCTGACCAGGATTCACCTGATGCGGATCGCGCCGTGGAGGACGTACTGGATTTCGTCAGGACGTGGGCGGGCTTTCATTTCCCGCGCTACCTGATGGCATTGGACCGGATCCAAAGGGCCGTATATATGGATTGGATGGGATCCGCCGGCGATTACTCTGCCTATGCGGCATCGGTAGAGAACATGTTCACCACCAGTGGTCTCGTCGCCCTGGATGAGTATGGGGTTCCACTTCAGATCGCCGAGAAGATGCGCCCACACTTCGGTATACATGAGACCGTGGACCAGGCGCTGCAGCAGCTGCGGCAAATTGATGTGCGGCGTGTGCACAAGCTTACGGACTTTGAGCGTGAGTTGGTTCGCGACGCTCAGGCGGGGCTCGGTGCCGAGTCATCCGTTTACGGCTAAAGCCGCTGATGAATGATTCACCCCGATTGCCACGGCCGAGAGCTGCAGGTGGCCACGACGTTGTTCGACACCATTGAACAGGCGCAGGACAAGGACGCGCGCTGGCTATGGACTTACAACCACGAGCGCCCCAATATGGCGCTCGGTGGTATCACGCCGGCAATTACACTAGCGACGGTCGCATAGTTTCACTTTTGGCAGCCGCTAACCGCGGGGGGGGATTGCCGGACTATTTATCCTCGACGAAACGACTAGCCTTGTACGAGCGTGTGCAGGTTTCCGTGTAGAAGGTGATTTGAATAGTCTTAGCTTTTGTGCGTGGCCGGCATCTGGGATACATGTCCGCTCTTGGCCGAGGTTGTGTGAAGAAGCATCCAGCGATGCTTAGCCTCATCGGCACGCGCGGTTCGGTCGTGTTTGATGACGCAACGTAGCTCGGAGCTCAGGCCACGATCGCCTTCAACATGCCAGGTATGCCGATGATATTGATCATCCGCTTCATGTTGTAGGCCAGCACCGCCAAGCTGATCTCTGCTCTGACCTTAGGCAACGTCTTGGTCAGTAGTGGTGTGGTGCCCGGCCACGCCTTGAGGGTGCCGAACACGTGCTCCACCGTCTGCCTTCGCGCAACGGCGACCTGAGGCCTTGCGTCGAGCCGCACCTGCATCGCCTCGAGCACGTGTTCGTGCTCCCAGCGGGTGATTCGCCGGTAGCGTGCCTTAGTGCACTGGTCGCGCATCGCGCAGTCTGGGCACTCGGACGACCAATACTTGTGCATCGTCAGGCCCTTCTCTTCGGTGCTGAAGCGATGCGTGGCGTGCTCGCCGGCAGGGCAACGGTAGGCATCGAGCGCTGGTCCATAGATGAAGTCCCGCTTGTCGAAGCGTCCCTCAGCTTTGCTGTTCGACGTCAGCGGCTTGAGTACCAGTGGAATGATGCCGTTCTGTTCGCAAGCCAGGATCTGTTGAGCGTTGTAGTAGCCGCGATCGGCCAGCGCGGTCAGGTGGTCAGTGCCAAGCGCGGCTTTGGCCTTAAGCGCCATGGGCGCAAGCTGCGTCCGGTCGTGGCCGACGTTGGTGACTTCGTGGGCCACAATCAAGTGATTCTCGGCATCGACCGCGGCCTGCAAGTTGTAACCCACCGTTCCCGTGGCACGACCTGTCGATGTCATCGAACGCGCATCCGGGTCGGTCAGCGAGATCTGGCTGTCGGGGGCTTCCTGCAACTCCCGTTCGATGCGATCCAGCGCCGCCATCTGCTCTCGCACCTTGGCCAGCTTGTGCCGCAACTGTGGGATACGTGCCTCGGGCAGCAACGCCGGGTCGCGATCGGCACGATCCAGCTCGGCCAGATAACGGGCCACGCTCTCGTCTAGTTGGTCGCGCCGAGCCTTGATCTTGCCGACGGTGAAATTGCGATCGCGGCTGTTGACCGCCTTGAACTTGCTTCCGTCGATGGCGACCACAGCATGCGAGAATACTTTCATCCTGCAGCACAGCGTGGTGAAGCGGCTGCACACCGCCACGATGGCGGCACCGTTGTCCTTTCGGAAGTCAGCAATCGTCTTGAAGTCGGGCGCCAGCCTGCCGGTCAGCCAGATTACTTCCAGGTTGCGCTGCGCCTCGCGCTCCAGTCGGCGGCTGGACTGAACCCGGTTGAGGTAACCATAGATGTAGATCTTGAGCAGCGCGGCCGGGTGATACGCGGGTCGGCCACCGGCCACACGGCTGGCCGCATTAAAGCCCAGTGACGCAAGATCCAGCGCATCCACAAAGGCGTCGACTAGGCGAACCGGATTGTCCTGATGGACGTAATCCTCGAGCCGGTCAGGTAGCAGGAGCGCCTGGGTCCGATCCACGCCATCGACGAATCGCTTCATGATCAGAACCAATCGAGGAGTGCATTGATCTTGCCAGCGATGTTGGAGTTTTCACACAGCCTCGGCCGGTAGCCGCCGGTCGGCATGTGTCCGGCTTGGCTGATGGGCTGTATCGTGTGCATTCGTTGATTAGAAATAATTTCAGACCCTTAGTACCAAGTTGAGGCGGGATCCTCCTGCTTTGCGTGTGCGCCGCGCATCGGCATATCGCTTCGAGTACTAGGCATGAAAGATAAATCCGAGTTCCTCTACTGCGTCTTCATTGTGGCTGCGGCCATCTTGTCGGCGGTAGCACGTTGTTCGTTCACCCGCCCCGACCAGTTCGGTCGCGATTCCTACGACTAAACCCCCAATCCAGATAGACCCACAAGGCCCGGCATTGTCCGGGCCTTGTGCGTTATGCCGTCCATGAAAGGAGATCGAAATGCATTACGTTGAAACCATGGCCTACGCAGGCCGAGTCCCATGGCACGGCATCGGAAGCCAGCTGGCTCCAGGGCAGTCCATTGAAGTCTGGCGCGAGCGCGCCGGCATGAACTGGTCTTTGGAGGAGGCCGAGGTTCGATTTGCTGCCGAGGCCGAAGATCAGTATCCCGTTAGGGCGTTCCCCGGGCAGAAGGTGCTTTATCGCTCTGACACCAAGCGACCGTTGGCCGTGGTGTCCAAGCGCTATCAAGTAGTCCAGCCGCGGGAAATCCTTGAGTTCTACCGCGACCTGACGCGTTACAGCGGCTTCGAGCTGGAAACTGCTGGCGTCTTGCGTGGTGGGCGGAAGTTCTGGGCATTGGCCCGTACTGGACAGGGTGTAGCCCTAAAGGGGCAGGACCAGGTCAATGGGTACCTTCTTCTGGCTACGGCCTGTGACGGAACGCTGGCTACCACCGCCCAGTTCACCTCAGTTCGCGTGGTATGTAACAACACCCTGCAGATCGCTGTTGGGGATCGAACCGGAGCCATCAAGGTCCCGCATCGCAGTGCCTTCGATGCTGACAGGGTCAAAAGCCAGTTAGGTATTGCTGTTGAGGGATGGCACGGCTTCGTGGAGCGGATGCGGATCCTCTGCGAGACACCTGTGAACCCTGATTCGGTTGATGGGGTGCTGCGGAACTTGCTCACGTATCCGGCTGTTCAGAATGGGAAGACGGTCGTGAATGAGCAGGCTGTAGCCAAGGTGCGGGCGCTGTATGACGGGCAGGGTAGGGGGGCTAGCTTGAAGACCAGCAAGGGCACGGCCTTTGGCTTGCTCAACAGCATTACCGAGTTCGTGGACCATCATCGGCGGGCGCAGAGTACGGAGAACCGCTTGGATGCAGCCTGGTTCGGTCAGGGGGCATTGCTAAAGCAAAAAACTTGGAGGGAACTGTTAGGGGAAGCCGCATGAACGTCTCGCTGCAGAAGCAACGCCTAGCAGAGCCACCTTGCGGTTTGAACGAACGTGACAGCTCCGTCCTCTCCCAAGCACTGGAAATCCTAGAGAGCAGAGCAATGGTCAGTGGCCTTCTATTGGGAGATCCGGATGTGGCTGGAAGGTTCTTCCGCCTGCGTCTAGGGAATGAGATCCGCGAGCACTTCGAGGTGGCATTCCTCGATGCCCGCAACCGCCTGATCGCCGTAGAAAGGCTGTTCTCAGGTTCAATAGATGGAGCTGAGATCCATCCGCGGATTGTCATCCAGCGTGCCTTGGCACTGAATGCGGCGGCGGTCCTACTGGCTCACAACCACCCTAGCGGACATTGCGAGCCGTCAGCAGCGGATCGAGCCATCACCAAGCGGTTGAAGGAAATATTGGCGATGGTGGAGGTGAGGGTCGTCGACCACCTTGTGGTGTCGGCAGGCCAAGGGACCTCGATGGCTCAGCTCGGGCAGATCTAAGGCCCGGATACCTAGGAGAGCAGCATGAAGGAAACGGAGACGTCCTGGTCATCGACCAGGGCGGCAATGGCTCGCGCCAAAGCAGCTGATTTAGACCGGCAGGCCCGGGAGGTAGAGCGCTCAGCTACCGACGGAAACTGGCGCATGAAGGCGCGGGCTAGAGAGGCCGCCACCCGGCTTAGATTGCGAGCTGGAGCGTATCTAGTCGAAGCGCTCCGATGGGAGCAATGGGACTAGTAACTCGCGCTTACGGCTTAGTGACCAAACCGGGTGCAAGCGCGTGCAGTTTTTCGATCAAGTCGGGATGCTGCTGTAGCAGTTGCAAAAGCTGAACAGCAGAGGCTTGTTTCTCCGGAGCAATGTTGGAGAACAACAAGATCGTTTGCGCCATTTCCTGGTTGTCGGCCAGCAGATATGCAGGTGGAACCTCAAGCACCTGGGCCAAGGTATCCAGGCTTTCGAAGCCAACAGCCGTGACTTGGTGTTCGTAGCGATTGATCCGGGAAGAACCCTTTTCCTTTCCTAGTCCCATGCGATCTCCCAAGGCGCGCTGGCTCAGCCCGCGCATTTGGCGGGCCTGCACAAGGCGTGCGGCAAATAGAGAGCGGAGGACCTCGGACACGCTGAAATCAATGCGATCGGATGGGCACCCATCATGACGAAGCCTCTATCAGTGTGGCAGACTCTATTTCACAGATAGAGGTCTAAATAGTCAAGCGGTAGGCGGCTGCTAAAGCCAATGGCATGCAGTCACTTATGGAGAAACGGATGTCCGGAGAAAACCACTACGAAGTCCTCGGGGTACGCCCCGAGGCACCACTCTGGGAAATAGAACTGGCTTATAAGGGCCGGCGGAGTCAGTACCACCCTGATCGCTACGCAGCAGGAGACGAGGCTGCCGTGGCATGGGCGACGGCCAAGATGCAGGCCATCAACAAGGCCTATGCCGTCCTCAAAGACCCGGCCCAACGGGAGCGATTTGACAGCTCCCGAGCCACAGCCGGACCCAGCTCCGAGCCAGAGGCTCCACAAACCAATGCTCCAGAGCCTCCTCCTCTCCGCTCGCTTCGGCAGGCCCTGGAGGGACTCGAGTTCAGCAATGAGCCCTTTGAACGCGTGTTCGTGGCTCCGGACATTCCAAAGAAGAAGCTCCAGGGAGCCCTGGACAGTTACGGGGAGAGGCTACGGGCCCAAGACATTGTCGTGCTCATCGACGACACAGTCTTCGGTGGGGCCAGAGAGGGAGTACTGATCACCGAAACCCAGATCCGAGGCAAAGCCAAGTTCGAGCGGGCAGAGATCCGGTTACTGGGCTGCTTAACAGAGATCACCGCTCACGGTGCGCACATCCGGATCCATGGCGAGCCCTTCATCACGTTGAGTGTTCCCAATGCCGATGACCTGCGACGGCTGTTCAGAACCGTCAGCCACTACTTGCAAGAAACCAACTGATCTCAACCAACAGGGGAATGACATGAGGTACCCGATAGGCCTGTACGACGTGCCCGTTCACCGCGGCCATCTGTTTCGATATGTGGGGCCGCTATGCGTACAGGGGCCTCTTCTACAACTTAGGACAGGGCCTGACCTGGCCGGTAGAGGTCTTCCCTTTCCTCGGAAAGCTGATCGGCGCTTTGGTTTGAATCTTGGTGGCTTTCGCCTTCCTCGTGCAGGTGAAGAGCCGATAGGCATGAGCCTTCGGAAACCAGTACTTCTCCCAATGCTGATGGTAGTCCTGGCACTCAGTGCGTGCAGTAGCGAGTTCGACAAATTGCGCGACAAATTCGTCGATAACTGCGTAGCCGGCGGAGCGCCGAAGTCCAGCTGTAAATGTACCTTTGACAAGCTACAGGAACATTACGGGGAACAGGGGCTGCTGGCTATCGAGAAGCAGAGTATCCCGCCGCCCGATCTTTCCGACCGGCTCTTTGCAGCAGCGGGCCAGTGCAGAAGCCGCTGAGGGATTCTGGCGCCATGTTCAAGAAACAGCGTTCCGACCAGGTCGCTGGATAACCCACTGCGGCTGAGCGTCGGACACCCGCTCATACATACAAGGAATTGCATGAAAAGTATCAACTACGTTGCAGCCATGCTGGCTGCACTTCTTCTTGGCGGATGCAGCAAACCAGTCCTGGACTGGCGTAACGCAGAACTGAGTAACGGGAAGATCTACGAATCCGGTTCCAATGAACCCTTCGACGGACGGGTGACCGGTGTACCGCACAAGCAGCTCGAACCGCTCCTAGGCTCTCTGAGAACCATCCTCCAGAACCTGAACACCAATCAGACCACCAGCATGACGGCGCTGCTGGGCAACTTGGACTATGTCTGCGATGTGGAGGTGGAAGAAGGATTGGTAGGTGGCCAGTACACCTGCCGCTATCCGCAGTCACAGGTCGTCGCCTACAAAGGCAAGCGGACCGACGGTGGTCTGGATGGAGAGACAGTGTTCCATACGAAGACGGGCAGTCCTGGCGTCATCCTGACGATGCAGAACGGGCGCGTGGAAGGGCCGATCAAGATCTACTTCGCCGAAAAGCCCCGACAGCTCTCCTACCAGGCGACGGCTGTGAACAATGGTCTGGAAGGAGAGGCGGTCAGCTACTACCCCAACGGCCAGGTTAAGGTAAAGGCCAACTTCAAAGGTAGCGTGCCTGTAGGGCTGTGGGAGGCGTACTGGGAAGAGAACGGAGCAATCTCAGAGCGAGGCCTGTACGAGGGCGGAAAGCTAGTCTCACAGATCCACTATCTGCAAGACGGCACGGAATACCTGACGGAGCCAGAAATGTGGGCGCTCCACCGTTCGATTTCGGGAAGTGATGATTTCACTCTGACACCCAAACAGGACGTTCTGCTTACAGAGGCGGAGAAGCGATACAAGGCAATCCGACCGCAGACAGCGGCCCAGCGAGAAGCAGCTGTCAGAGCTCGAGAGATTGCACGCAGTCTCGATCCGGATTGCATTGTTTGCGACGGATCAGGGAAGTGACCTGACGCGGTAGTGAGAGCAGATAGCGGGCGTGTTGATGCACGCCCGCTTCATGCGCGTGGTTAGTTTTTTCCAAAACGACTCCAGGAGAGGGTATGAAGAAGGTAGGTATGTTGGTGGCAGCCATCTGCGCCGTACTGGCACTTGGTGGTTGCAAGAAGGAAGCGGCTCTCACCCAGGCCGGTGACATCAACCTGGCCGGATGCGAAGTGCCGGCAGGTTTGACGGCTGCACAGGCGGAGGCAATCAGCTGCGCACCCGTGCTGGCAGAGTCTCAGATCGCAGCAGAGCCATCTGCAGCTGCGTCGGACGAGAGCGTCATCAATGGAGCACTGGCTCGGCAGGCTTTCATCTTCGATCAGGCGGACGAGAACGTAGAAGCGAGGAAGTTCGCTGAAGATGATCTCAATGACGACGGTGTCAGCGATAGGGCCGTGTTGTTTGTACTGGAGGCGACCAATGGCGGTAACGCTTACGCCACGCACCTGGCTGTCTTTGTAAGAAAAGGCGGTGCATTGGCATATGCCGACTCATTGCCGGTGTCTGGGTACGGTGAGGGCGTTCAGGGTTTCACGATCCAAGAAGGAACGGTTGCGATCAAGACCCTGGTACAGGGACCTGACGATGCCACCTGCTGTCCATCGGTGGAGAAGAATGTCAGCTACGTTCTTCATAACGGGAAGTTGACTGAAGCTAAGCCTGTCAGTGCAGCCTATTGATTCAACTGATGCTCGGAGCGTGATGAGTAGTTTCTTACTCTTATGTGCATAAGGTATGAGAGAGGCCGGCTACCAGTACCTACACAACCCCTAACCAACAAAGTGCACTAGATGCAATAGAAGGGAGGGGGGAATGAGTAAGCGCATATAACGTTTCTCGGTGGTAGGTGATGATTCGCCACCAAGGGAGACCAACTCGGGGTCGAGGACATATGTCTTCGGCCCTTTCTTTTTGCCAACAATAGGAGGAGAGATGGCGACCTACTTTGCAAAGTTCAGCACTGGAAAGAAAGGAACAGCTACGGAGCATTCGCGGTACGATGCGCGACAAGGAAAGTGGCAGAGCCGGAACGATCTGGTATCTGTGGATTACGACAACATGCCAGATTGGGCCGAGAACGAACCTATCCGACTGTGGAAGGCGGCGGACAGTTACGAGCGCGAGAACGGCGCCGCGTACATCGAGGCGATCATTGCACTGCCCCAGGAGCTAACCAACGAGCAAAACAGACGGTTGGCAAGAGAGTTGGCGGAGATCATTGCGCCAGGGCTACCTCGACAACTTGCGATCCATGACCCGCTGTCAACCTTGGCAGGGGAGCGAAATCCCCACATGCACCTGATGTTCTCGGCTCGAAAGCCTGATGGTGTTCCGCGTCCACCGGAGCAGTTCTTCCGTCGATACAACGGTAAGAACCCGGAACGGGGAGGGTGTCGTAAGGAGCGCGGCGGTCGAACACCACAGGAAATGGGGGATGATCTTCGTTTACTAAGAGGACGGATCGCAGACGCCCAGAATCAGGCGCTGGCGGCGGCCGGGCAGGCTGCACGAGTTGATCATCGGAGCAACTACGACAGGGGCGTCGATAAGCCACCAGAGCGTCATTTGGGACCGGCCGCCATCCGTCGAATGACGGATGGTCAGAAGGGGAGGTACAT
The DNA here is from genome assembly GCF_056759935.1 of Stenotrophomonas sp. STEN035. Taxonomy (NCBI): domain Bacteria; kingdom Pseudomonadati; phylum Pseudomonadota; class Gammaproteobacteria; order Lysobacterales; family Lysobacteraceae; genus Stenotrophomonas; species Stenotrophomonas sp. STEN035. The sequence continues at coordinate 7,164 of NZ_JBRRDY010000047.1, read as the reverse complement.
CGGACAGCGAGCAGGGATGCGCCCTGTCGCTGGCCGAGTGCCACTTCTTGATGGTGGGGGCGATAAAAGCTGCTAATCCTGCTAAAGGTTTAGCAGGATTAGCGGGTTGTGGGAGGAATGCCCCTAACTAGGGGCGATGGCACGTGTGGTCGGTGGTCAGGAACTCGATGGTTGCCGCCGCGCCGGCGCGGCCGTGCATTCCGTGATGGATGGTCAGATAGCCTTTCGCTTCGAGGGCCCCGAGAAGCTCATGCAGATGCTTCCCTCGGAACTTAAGCGGGCAATAGTTCATGAGGTTGCTGATCACCTTCAAGTCCACGTAGCGTTTGATCCTTTGGCGTCGGGGGCTACGCACGTTACTGTTCAGCCAGTCATACAACTTCAGAGCATCCAGTTCCTTCTGGTCCTTCGGAACAACGTGCTCCAGGTAGTCCTTGGACGCTTCGTGGCAAATTGCGATCGCACTCAGCGTTGCAGCCATCCCGATTTCGCCCTGGTAACCCTCGAAGGCATGCAGAACCCCCGCGACGCGGGCAACGTTATCTGCAAGTTTCGAGGCGTGATCACCTGCATTCTCGTAGCGTCCGCCAGCTTTAATGTTCGTCTCCACTTCATTGAAGTACAGGGTCCATGCCTGAGCAGCTTCTTTTGAGAACTTCAACGTACTGCGCTTGAAGCGGTCGTCCAGAGCTGCAGCCTCAACCTGAGTAAGCAGTTCCGCGGCCCGCGCGTTGAATGCATCAATAGAAATTGTGCTGGCTTCGGTGATGTCAATGATGCGATCACCTTGGGTGCTCTTATCGTGACTGAAGATGAAGCGCGCGAAAAGACCTGATTCGATCGCCTCTGTTCCCTTGCCGCGCATGATTCGGTCAAGAACTTCGATCTGGATCATCAACGAAGCACTCAGACGTGCATCGTCGATGGTGTAGCTCGGCCCTTGTACACGATCTACTGGGACGTCCTCACAGCTCCAGAACTTGTTGAAATCCGCATCGTTGGCGATCAGAAGGTTGTTGAGCAGCTTCTTGCTGTCGCTGCTCAGGATGATGGCGCTACGGAACTGATTCAGGCCGTTCTTTAGTGCTTGCATGCTGGTATCGTCAAAGATCAGCTTGATCTTGGGCGGATTCACCGGTTTGGACAGGCTGTGGTTGATCAGCCGTTCCTCGACCGCGGTCGTGTCTTCGTCGAGTTCCTCTGCCTTCTCCAACAGCTTCAGAAGCGCGCGATTCTTCGCCTTCCAAACGCCCAACTTGGCTGAGTAAAGTGCATTGGAAGCATCATGTTCGCTCTTTTTCGACTTTTCAAAAGAGCGAATGGAACGGGTGAAACAGTTGTCCACAGTCGTCTTGCGCTCACCGGACTTGCCTTCCTGAAGTACGTAAAGATTCGTTCCGACTACGCCTCCAGCGGGCTTTTCGATATCAATCAACATTTGAACTGCACCAGCGCACACTGCTAGCGCACTGTAGATGGCCATCTTGGGCGGAGTCATGAGAAGGCGCGTGACTTCCTCCGTTGCCTGCTGAAAGATGGGTAGCGGCAGTTCGCGAAGATTCGGCAACTTGTGGAACGGGAAATCGATCATGGTGCTCATTTTCTATTGATCCAGAAGGTGGCGCCCGGCTCTAAGCCGGGGCCGAGGAGGTTGAGTAGACGTAGTTAGCTGTTGGTGACAGAAGGGGCAGCGTCTGCGGTGGTAGCTTCTTCCTTGATCCACCGAGGCGATGCCCCGCACAGCGAGCATGCGATCACTTCGCCGTTCTCATTGCGCCGTGCGCGCTCCGCTTCCAGCATCTTGCGGAACTGAGGGGCATGCACCTTATGTCCGTACGCCGCGTTGAACTTCTCCAGCATCAGCTTCTGGGGGATGCTGGCGATAAGGTGCTGCTCGATCACCGGGTAGGCCTCAGCGAAGTCGATGACCTTCTGGTTCTTGCTGTTCTTGATCTCCTCCTCGAGGAAGAGCTTCAGCTTTTCCAGAGAGGACTTGTTGCCCAACAGCGCATTGTTGATAGATGTGCTCACGCGCGAACCTCATTCGCAGCGTTACGAGTGATGGAAGCACGCATGGAAAGGTAGGCCTGGATCTCCGAGTGCCACCAGACGGACGGCGAACGGACGCTGGTGCCCAGCTTGAAGGGCTTCGGAGCGGTCGGGTCGTAGCTTGGGGAACTGCTATTCAGGCGCTCGTACCAAGTGCTCTTGCCAATGCCCAGCAAGTGCAGGACCTCGGGCAATCGAATAGCACGATTGTTCTCACACAAACCAAGCGGCGAAGTGTTCAGGAACGCCTTGAGGCGCTCGAGGAGTTCCTGGGTGTTCTCATCGGGCGACGGTGCGGCCAGGCAGCGCGCTTTACGGAAAGTCGTGGCCGAGGCTTTGGACGGAGAAGTAGAGTTGGGCTGCATTTCAGAATTTCCTCTGTGTTGATCCGGGAAACAATGTGCATCCCGGTATGAGAGAGTCTGATGCGGGCCGAGTTGAAAACTTCCTGGGTCAACCCTTGACGGGGTTGACATTTTCGCTAGGGCGTGAGTGGTTCGCCCCTTGAGTGTCATGAGAGATAAGGCGCCGTGTGCTGGGACGAGCTCGTTACAAGGTGGGTACGTCAATCTGGACGCGAGGTTCTCAGCTGAGGTACCGGCGACGGCCCCTGCCAGTGACGGCGGGGGCGTCGCTGCTCTGTTCATGACGGGGCCGCGATGCCCATTGGGCTGAGGTGGCCCTGATCACTTACCGATATCGTGAGAGAAGTGGAGTACGCGGTCAAACTCGGTCGATCCAGTGAGCACGATTCTTGTATGGAACTCTTTGGCGGAGATCTCGATGTTTTCTTGAGTACTTCGTGGAGCTGAGGGCGGAGATGACGCTGTCTTGGAGCTTTTACGTCGGAAGGCAGCGAAGGCTTCTGCCATCTGTGGATAGGGGCCATTCGGGCGAGCCCAGTCGTCGAGCGTATTCCTCAGCCGGTCCATTGCATTATTATCTTTGTTGTGTTTGGTGCCCTCAGGGACATACTGATCAAGTTTTTCAAATGCAGCTAGGAGTGCGAGTTTTCCGTCTTTGTTCTTGTGGTTGTATATGAAGTCGATCACTGCATCCTTGGCTTTTTCAATGCTGGTGACTTTCGGGTTTCCCTGCAGTCTTTTAAGGATCTCGAGTACATAGACCCGGCGGTCCTCCGAGTCTTCGGCTTTGTCCTTCATAGAGTAATAGGCAAAGGTCTTCTTTGCGCTCAGGCGCGAATTCAGGCCGAGGTTGTAGTAGGCCATTGAGATGATGTGCCACAGTCGGTCACTGGGATCTTCTTCTTCACAAAGCCGCCGTGCTTCTTGGATGTAGATGGCCGCGATAAGCATTCCCTTATAAGGGTACGGGTCCAAGCTATTCCAAGATTCTGGAGACAACGCTCCAATCACGACTTGGAAGCGCAACCATTCGAGCTTGGAGCCCATCCTAGGAGGTTCATCCTGTGCCAACAGCAAGGCGGCAAACTCCCAAAGTTCGCTGGTATCATCCAGTGGATTTGCAAGCATCTGCTCGTGCCATAGAAGAATGGCATCAGATACCATCCTTCCTGGTAGAACTTCCCGCTCGCCATCGTACTCGTAAAAGAAGTGGGTGCTCGGAAAGTCTGGGTCGTAAACACTACCTAGGTCTTCCGCAGATAGTTTTTTCTCCGGTTTTTTCGTCTTTGTTCCGTTCATTCTTTTCCAAGCGCGGGTTGTTAAAGAAGTTGATGAGGAGGCAGTCCATGATCGGTGGAGTTCCCAGAATTTAGGGGACACCTTGCCGAGGGCGGCGATGCGCTGCCTCGAACTCGTCCGGATTCACGCCGCCGAGGTAGCTGTGCCGGCGTGTTGGATTGTAGAACCCGTCGATGTAGTCGGATAGTCATGCAATGCCCGCATTCCGTTCTCACGCATCAAGCGAGAAACCGATGTTTACTGCCCGTCTCCCGGGTTCTACCCCGCTAACACGGACACTTCAAAGAATCTCATCACGGGGTAGTAGGACGCCATTCGACCTAAAACGAACGTCTCCACGTCTATCGGCGCCAGTTTGGAGCGACGGAAAGGCGTGCCGCTAGTTCGCGTCATGCACTGGCTTGTTGGCTGAACTCGCCGGCCCTAAGATCAAGCACCGAGGGAAGCGCGCGTCATGTGGTGCTTCTCGGATAATAGTGTACCCCTCCCTATGAGTTCGTCTATTAGGCAGTTAGGCTTGCCTGGAGAGATCATGAACCACTCGAGCATGAAGCACCTCATCGATCGCTACTTGGCTTCCTACAACGCGTTCGACGTTGACGGAATGCTGTCGTTTCTTTCCAATGATGTTCGCTTCGAGAACTACGTGGGCGGCCAACTCACGGCGGCAACAACCGGCACCGCTGAGTTCAGACAAATTGCGGAGCAGTCTAAGTTGTTGTTCTCTGAGCGCGAGCAACGCATAACGGGCTTGGAGTTCGGCCACGACTCTGCCATTGCAACCATTGCATACCGTGGAACGCTAGCTGCAGACATTCCTAACGGCCCGCTCGCCGGTACTGTTCTTGAGCTTCAAGGAGAATCGGAGTTCTCATTCGGCAACGGAAAAATAACGAAAATTGTTGACCGCAGTTGAGTGCACGTCTAGGAGACCTGTAATGCCCCGGCGCTTTCCGCTCAGGCCATGCGGTTAATGTAGCGGCATAAGCTGCGTCTGGGATCATCATCTTCAGCGCTTGGTGTGGGCGCGGTTGGTTGTAGAAGGCGATCCAGTCAGCAATCAACCGCAGGGCGTGGGCTTGGTTCTCAAAGCGATGTCGATGCACGCACTGCTCCTTCAGGGTCCGTATCACGCGTTCGACCATCCCGTTCTGCTGTGGGCAGCGTGGGGTCATGAACTCCTGCTTCAACCCGTAGCTGCGCACCAGTCAGCCGGATGTTGAGCTGGCGTTCGAGAGCTTAGCGAACTATCCCCAAAAGATTGAGCTTCTGAGTGTCCGCCATGAAGGCAATCAGAAATTTGCCAATGTCTTCGTCCCTGATGGAGGTCTGGTGCACTTCGAGAAATATATCTCGGAGTATTTGGAAGAGACAAAAGATAGCATTGGTCGAGCGCGTGACCATCGGAAACTACTGGATGCCATCGAATCCATCCGGGCGGCAGAGATCCGTGCCTTGTGGACTGATGCCCCCGAGCTGCTGCCCGCTGACCATACTGCTGTCTTCTGGTGGGAAGTATGGCTTCCAGTTCGCGGTGAGGGGAAACTGCAAGCCATTGTGGAGGACTTCAAGAAACTCGCCCGGCTGGCCGAATGTGTCGTTAGCGACAAGCAAGTCAATTTTCCCGACCGCACGGTGCTGCTGATGTACGGCTCTCAGCAACAGCTTTCGCGATCGGTGATGACGCTGAATTGTGTTGCCGAGCTTCGCTATGCCAAGGAGACCGCCGAGCTTTTCGATGGCATGGACGTGGTTGAGCAACAGCAATGGGCAGTCGATTTGCTGCAGCGTGCAGAGTTGGAGCCCTCAGACGATGCCCCCCGTGTGTGCCTGCTGGATTCCGGCGTCACGCGCGCGCATCCGCTGCTGGAGCCCTTGATGGATGGGAGGGACTTGCTTACGGTGGAACCGGCATGGGGCGTTGATGACGAGGCAAATCACGGTACGGGCCTGGCCGGCCTGGCTGCTTATGGCGATCTCGCGGATGCCTTGTCATCTGGTGATTCGATTAGCATTCCGCATCGATTGGAGTCGGTCAAGCTGGTGCCCGCGGAAGGTGCCAATGAGGGCGATGCACGCCATCACGCCTACCTTTTCACTGAGGGCGTCGCGCGACCTGAAATCTCCGCTCCACATAGGACCCGCGTGTTTACATCGGCCGTGACGGCTTCGGACTATCGGGATCGAGGTCGTCCTTCTTCATGGTCTGCTGCCGTCGATGGTCTTGCGGCTGACACGGATGGAGCGGGGGAGACTCCGCGTTTGTTCGTACTGTGCGCTGGTCGACGGGCGTCCAGTTCCCGTATCCTATCGCCACCGAGCGCTCGCCGACCGTTCCCAGCGTCCATTGCACCTTGTCGGCGCCGTACCATCCAAGGTACTCCCAGGTCCCGGGAAACACCAACGCGTTGTTGCCGGTGCCCATCGCCACCGCACGGTGGTTTCCCGCGAAGTTGGTGACCCCCAGCGCGGTGGCGCGATCGCCAACGGCAACAGAACCCACGCCGAAGGCTGCGAAACTGTAGCCGTTGGTGGTGACCAGCGAGCCATAGGCCGCGCTGTAGGAGCCGCAGTTGTACACGGCATCCCCATGCGACGTCGAGCCGCCTCCGTCGGCGATCTCGACCCAGTTACCATACTTGTCGAAGCAAGTGGCGGCCTGTGCGGAACCGGCCGCGAGCGCGGCGAGAATTCCAATCATCAGAAGCGCCGGGCGCGGGGAAACAATAGGGTGGGCGTTGGTTCGGTTCACTTGGATGTTCTCCCGGAAGGAATCGATCCGCCGCAGAATGCGGCGTCATCGGGTAGATCGGAAAAACGGCGGGAATCACGACACGTCCGGGAACTAGGGTTTGTCATCGATCAGATCCCCTGTTCTGACATGGAGAACCGCCATCAAGCCAGTCACATAACGGCAGCGGCGAGATGGACTGCGCCGAGGAAGTTACACGCCGTCTTGTCATAGCGGGTGGCAATGGCCAGGTATTGCTTGTGGCGCGCGAAGAAGTTCTCGACCAAGTGATGCGCTTTTTACAGATAATGGTCATGTTCGCGGGACGGCTTGTTTGTCACCCGAGAACGGATGACACTGCCTTGCCCTTAAGCAACAACGGCCCGCTCGCCGGTACTGTTCTTGAGCTTCAAGGAGGGTCGGACTTCTCACTCGGAAACGGAAAAAGCACAATAATCGTTGGCCGTAGTTGAGTGCACGCCTAGGAGGGCCGCCGACGCCGCCAGGCGAAAGCCAAAGTGCTGTGAGTGACCGTCTTTGGCTTTTGGACCCTTATGCGAAGCATTGCGGATGTCCGTGACGAGCAGGTACCTCCTGAGCAGCTGCCCCGAAGCTTTCGTTTAACGGTCGGTCGCGTTGCGCCGTTCCCGATACCACGCTCCGAACTGTCCGTTGTGCATGAATCGACGCAACTCGAATTGTCCCGACTCGTGAATGACG
>NZ_JBRRDY010000046.1:0-31060 GCF_056759935.1 Stenotrophomonas sp. STEN035 | reverse complement strand
CGTCTGCAAGATGGACAGTCATCCATTCCTGCAGGCGTCCTCACAAGATACCTGCGCATACTTTCAAAGAACTTCGAATCAGGCCTCAGCGCCCTCTTCGTAGGCTGCGACATTTCCGTCGTAGCGAGCCGCCCATTATATGGTGGCTTTTCTGCTTCGTCAACACCTCATTTCGAGGCGGAGACTTCAAGCTTTCCTTCTGCTTGCGCCTCTTGCGAGGCCCCTGCGTCGGGGGAGGTGAAGTATGTGCTTCTTTGCGGGGTTTGTGAAGGGGGTGTTGGAGGTTTTTTCCAACTTTCGTTCATTGGGCCGCTGGAGGAGCTGGGAGTGCTTTGCTTGCACCTTATTAGTGTGTGGAAGCAAAGCATTCCCGAGGTGCTGATTGGCTTCAGGGCAGCACCAAGGAAACCGGCTTCGCCGCACCCTCTCCCCAACCCCTCTCCCGGAGGGAGAGGGGCTTCAAGCATCAGGCGCTTGCTACCAGCAGGACGCGGGCGAAGGTGCGCTTGCCTACCTGCAGCAGGCCTTCGAAGCCAGGCTGCAATACGGCCTGAGCGTCTTCGACTACTTCGCCATCCACCTTCACCGCGCGCTCCTTGAGCTTGCGTGAAGCTTCGGAGTTGCTGGGGGTCAGGCCGGCAGCAGTCAGCAGGGCGCCGATCCGCAGGCCTTCGGCCGGGATGGCGACTTCCTGCAACGGCAGCTGGGTGATGTCGCCCTGCCCGGTAACTGCGGCATTCCAACCGGCAATCGCCTGCTCGGCGGCAGCGGCGTCGTGGAAACGGGTGGTCAGCTCACGCGCCAGGCGCAACTTGATCTCACGCGGGTTGATGCTGCCGGCCTCGACATCTGCACGCAGCTGCTTGGCCTCGTCAATCGAGATGTCGAAGCTGAGCAGGTCGATCCAGCGCCACATCAAGGTGTCGTCCACCTTCATGGTCTTGGTGACCATGTCGATGGCCGGCTCGCTGATACCGATGTAGTTGTTGAGCGACTTGGACATTTTGTTGACGCCGTCCAGACCTTCCAGCAGCGGCATGGTCAGCACGATCTGCGGCTTCTGGCCGTGGTGCTCCTGCAGGCCGCGGCCCATCAGCAGGTTGAACTTCTGGTCGGTACCGCCAAGCTCGACGTCCGCTTCCAATGCCACCGAGTCGTAGCCCTGCACCAGCGGGTAGAGGAATTCGTGGATGGCGATCGACTGCTGGGCGGCATAGCGCTTGGCGAAATCGTCGCGCTCAAGCATGCGGGCGACGGTGTGCTGGCCGGCCAGGCGGATCATGTCGGCCGCGCTCATCTTGCCGAACCACTCGGAATTGAAGCGGACTTCGGTCTTCTCGCGGTCCAGCACCTTGAACACCTGTTCTTCATAGGTGCGCGCATTGGCCAGCACGTCTTCCTTGCTGAGCGGCTTGCGGGTCAGGCTCTTGCCGGACGGGTCGCCGATCATGCCAGTGAAGTCGCCAATCAGAAAAATGACCTGATGGCCGAGGTCCTGGAACTGGCGCAGCTTGTTCAGCAATACGGTGTGGCCGAGGTGCAGATCCGGTGCGGTGGGGTCGAAGCCGGCCTTCACACGCAGTGGGCGACCGCTTTCCAGACGCTGGCGCAGTTCTTCCACTTTGAGGATTTCGTCGGCTCCGCGACCGATCAGGGCAAGGGCTTCATCAATCGAGGACACGCTAAAACTCCCGACTTCGCAGTCAAAAACATGAATGGTGTTAAGTACAAGTTAACCACGTTAACCGATTGAAAAGCCATGCGGCTCAATGGTTTGACGCGGTATTGATAGGTGTCTATGTTACCTGCGTTTGGGCCCGCGATCCGGGTCGACCAGAGAACCGACCGATGTCCCAACCCGATCATGGCTCCGCGCGCAAACAGCGCTTCCAGGAAAGACTTCATGTCCTGCACGACAACGCCCTGCATCGGAAGTTGAAGAAACATCTGCCCGCCGCGTTCAACGAACGCTGGAACCGGCGGCATTGGATCCACGCCAGCCTGTTCGTCACCATCGGTGCACTGGCGGCGACGATCGTTCCCGGTTTTTCCAATTCCATCGACACCAATCTGCCGTCGGCGCATTCCACGCTAGCCCTGCCCCTGCCGCCGCTGTCGCTGGCGCGGCGCGGCGAAACCCCGGGCGACAGCTGGCAGATCCAGCGTGTAGCGCGTGGCCAGACCCTGAGCGATCTGTTTGAAGCCGCTGGCGTGCCGGCGACCACCATGCAGAAGGTGCTTGACCACCCGGGTACCCGCGAGGTGCTGACCAAGCTGCGCCCCGGCGCGGAAATCGCCTTCGACCTGCCGGTCAATGGCGCGCTGCGCACGATCCGCTTCGACCGCGATGCCAATCACCGTGTGGAACTGACCCTGCAAGGCGACCAGATCCGCGAAAAGGTCAGCGAGCGGGCCACCAGTACGCGCACCGTGGTGGCCAGTGGTGAGATCACCAGTTCGCTGTACAACGCCGCGCGCAAGGCTGGCCTGTCGCCGTCGGCCATCGCCACGATGACCGATGAAATCTTCAAGTACGACATCGACTTCTCCAAGGACCTGCAGCCGGGCGACCGCTTCAGCGTGGTGCTGGACGAAACCTGGCGCGAAGGCGAGCGCATCGACACCAGCAAAATCCTGGCCGCGACCTTCCAGACTGGCGGCAAGACCTATACCGGCTTCCGCTTTGACCGTGGCGGCAAAGAGGAATACTTCGACCTCAACGGCCGTTCGTTGAAGAAGAGCTTCATCCGTTCACCGATCCAGTTCGCGCGCCTGAGCTCGAACTTCGGCACCCGCCGCCATCCCATTCTCGGCACCATGCGCACCCACAAGGGCGTGGATTACGCAGCGCGCACCGGCACCCCGATCATGGCCGCCGGCGATGCCCGCGTGCAGTTCGCCGGCACCCAGCGTGGTTACGGCAATGTGGTGATCCTCGACCACGGCAGCGGCCACACCACGCTGTACGGGCATATGTCGCGGCTGGGTCCCTACCGTGCCGGGCAGCGGGTCAATCAGGGCCAGGTGATCGGCTACGTGGGTTCCACCGGCATGTCGACCGGTCCGCATCTGCATTACGAATTCCGCGTCAACGGCGTGCACCGCAACCCGCTGTCGGTGACGATGCCACCGCCGCAGCCGCTGCAGGGCGCCGATCTGGCCGCCTTCCGGGCACAGACCGCACCGGCGATGGCGCGCATCCAGGGCATGGAAGAACTGATCTACGCCGATGCCGGCGACAGCAGGAAACCGGCCGCCACCCAGACTGCCGCCGCTACACCGGCAGCCGGCGGCAAACGCGGCTGAGCCAGCGCAATACCGTTGACGATACGGGCAGGGAGCTTGAAGCTTCCCTGCCCGTTTCTTTTTAGCGACCGCCATGACCTCTGTTGATCCGCAGCTGCCGTTGTTTCTTGGCTTGATGTCCGGCACGAGTGCAGACGGCATCGATGCGGCGCTGGTGCAGTTCCCGCTCAGTGGAGGATGCCACTTCGTGCACGGCTACACCCATGCCTGGGATGCCGCGACCCGCGATGCCCTGATCGCGCTGGGCCAAGGCGGCGAGCCCGCATCGATGGATGCGCTGGGGCAGCTGGATGCCAGTGTTGGCATCGCCTTCGCCGCTGCCGCCAACCAGCTGCTGGAAGACGCAGGCGTACAGCGCGCGCAGGTGCAGGCAATCGGCTCGCACGGCCAGACCATCCGTCACCGGCCGCTGAGCAATCCGGCTTTCACCTGGCAGATCGGCGACGCCAACCGCATTGCCGAGCTGACCGGCATCACCACCGTTGCCGATTTCCGCCGCCGCGATGTGGCCGCTGGCGGGCATGGCGCGCCGCTGATGCCGGCCTTCCATCTGGCGATGCTGGGCAGCGCCGATGAAGACCGCGCGGTACTCAATCTCGGTGGTATCGCCAACCTGAGCCTGATCGCCCGCGATGGCAGCATCCGCGGTTTCGATACCGGCCCGGCCAATGCCTTGCTGGATGGCTGGTGCCAGCGCCATCTCGGTCATGCGTTTGATGCCGACGGAGCGTTTGCTGCCAGTGGTCGGGTGGATGAAGCATTGTTGGGTCGGCTGCAGGCCGAGCCTTGGTTTGCGTTGCCGCCGCCGAAGAGCACCGGTCGCGAGCAGTTCCACCTGGAATGGGTGGAGGCGCAGCTGGGCGTGAATGCGTTGGCGCCTGCGGATGTGCAGGCCACGCTGCTGGAGCTGACCGCAGCCACGGTGGCCGATGCACTACTGGCGCAGCTGCCGGCTGCGCGGCGCGTGCTGGTCTGTGGCGGTGGTGTGCGCAATCCGCAGTTGCTGTCGCGGTTGCAGGCGCGGCTACCGGGCGTGCTTATCGGCTCCAGTGCCGAACACGGATTGGACCCTGACTACATGGAAGCGATGGGCTTTGCGTGGTTGGCGCAGGAAACCCTGGCTAGCCGGCCGGGCAACCTGCCCAGCGTCAGCGGCGCGCGCGGGCCGAGGATTCTGGGCGCAATTCATTTGGCATGAGCCCCGGGGTTGTAGGAGCGGCGTAAGCCGCGAAGCTGACCCTGCGTCCACGCGACGTGCATACCCAATGCGGGATTGCCCAGCGCTGTCTACGCCGGATCCTTCAGTGACTTCGCGGCTTACGCCGCTCCTACAGGCATTTCAGGCATTGCCGGGAACGCTTCAGCCGAGCATGGCTCGGCTCTACAGGTGTTTAGATATCGCTGCCGGTCGGTAGTGCCTGCAAGGCCTTGATGGCTTCGGACAGGACGTCTACTTCGGGGTCTTCGAAGCCACCGCGCACGTGTTGCTCGCTGGTGAACAAACCTTGTTCCAGCAAGGCCACACAGGTTTCCTCGCGGGTCCAGCCGCGCGCCACCGACAGCCGGCGGATGCGCTCCATCAGCAGCGGATCGATATCCCGCAATAGAACATCTGCCATGCTCACTTCCTCAGTAGCAAGGCCGCCCCCTCGGCGCGTCGGGGGCGATCATCCCGCAGCAGGCAGATGCAGGCAACTGCCCTACCCAGCGCGGGCCAGCCGGCGCTGGTGCACGATCAACAATACGCACAGGATCACGACCGGAATCGCTACCAGCGCCGTGCCGATGAAGAACAGCGCGTAGCCTTCCAGCAAGGTGCGCCCCTGCGCCAGGGTCTGCACCGACCAACCGGAAAAGCCTTTCAAAGCTTTCCCGGGCATGGCGTAGAACGAGCTCAGCAACGCGTACTGGGTCGCGGTGTAACCAATGCTGGTCAAACTGGACATGTAGGCGATCAGCGCCGTGCCGGCAAAGCCGCTGGCAAAATTATCGATCGCCATGGCAATCGCGAAATGGGTAATGTCCGGGCCTGAATAGGCCAACCAGGCGAAGGCCAGGTTCGAACACGGCCCCAACACGGCGCCAACCACCAGCGCTACCAGCATGCCCCAGCGCAGCGCCACCACACCGGCAGCGGCAATGCCCACGAAAGTCGCGACCAGACCAATCGAGCCACGCACGGCACCGACGGTTTCCTCGCTCAAGCCAAGATCGACATAGAACGGATTGGCCATCGGGCCCATCACGAAATCGGCCAGACGGTAGAAGCTGATCGCCGCCAGAATCAGCAGCGCGCCGCTGCGGTGCTCGCGTACGAACGCAACGAACGGACCGATCACCGCGTCGACCAAGCCACGCGGCGTCCACAACGGCGCGGACTGCGTTGCCACCGCCAACTGTGCAGGCAACGGCTCGCGGGCCATGAACACGGCGACGACACCCACCGCCATCAAGCCGGCCATGATTTCGTAAGAAACCTGCCAGCCGACCTTCGCCGCGATCAGCAGGATCAATGCATCGGTCACCAGCAAGGCCGAGCGGTAGCCCAACGCCGATGAGGACGTGAGCAGGCCAAGCTGTTCGCCGTTGTCGGCCGACTCGATGCGCCAGGCATCGATGACGATGTCCTGGGTCGCCGAGGCGAAGGCGACGATGACCGCCATCACCCCGAACACCACAATGTGTTCCCAGGCGACCCCGAGCAAGGTGATCTGGCCACCCTTGGGCTGGATCAAGCCCATGCCTACAAGTCCGGCAACCACGATCAGCTGCGACAGCACCATCCAACCGCGCCTGCGCCCCAGCCAGCCAAACAGCGGCGCATTGGTCTTATCAACGATGGGTGCCCACAGGAACTTCAGCGAATACGCCAGGCCGACCCAGGACAGGAAGCCGATGGCATCCAGCTGGATGCCTTCCTTGCGCATCCAGAAGCCCAGCGTGTTACCCACCAGATACAGCGGTAAACCCGAGCTGAAACCCAGAAGCAGCATCGCCAGCACCTTGCGCTGGCTCAGATTGGACAACACCCGCTGCCAGGGACGTTGGGGCTTGGCAGCCTCACTCACAGGTCGTAGTCCACGGTGAACGGGGCGTGGTCGGAGAAACGCTGGCCAGTGTAGATCGAACTGCTACGCAGGCGATCACGCAGGCCCGGGGTGACGAACTGGTAGTCGATGCGCCAACCAACATCATTGGCGCGGGCCGCGCCACGGTTGCTCCACCAGGTGTAGTCCTGGCCTTGCGGGTGCAGCGCGCGGTAGGCATCGACCCAGCCGCGGCCGTTGGCCGTGTCGGTCAGCTCGGCCTGGTCGGCGCAGAAGCCGTTCATCCAGTCGCGTTCCTGCGGCAGGCAGCCGGAGTTCTTCTGGTTGGATTTCCAGTTCTTGATGTCCAAAGCGCTGCGCACGATGTTCCAGTCACCGCACAGCACGTAATCACGGCCGCTGGCCAGCCATTCGTCCAGGATCGGCTTCAGCCACTCCATCACCTCGAACTTGAAGCCTTGGCGCAGCTCGCCCGAGGACCCGGACGGGATATAGAACGAAACCACGCTGAGATTGCCAAAGCGCGCCTCGATATAGCGGCCCTCATCGTCAAACGGCGCCCAGCCCAGCGAGGTACGCACTTCATCGGGCTCGCGCCGGCTCCAGATCGCCACGCCGCTATAGCCCTTCTTGGTGATGGCATCGCGGTAGAAGCAATGGTGGCCGTCCGGGCGGAACAGCGCGTCGGTCAGCTGCGACTCCTGCGCCTTGGTCTCCTGGACGCAGAGCACGTCGGCCTGCTGGGCCAGGAACCACTCGTTGAAGCCCTTGGTGGTGGCCGAACGGATGCCGTTGGCATTGAAACTGATGATGCGCATGAAGGACCGCTATTGGGAAAGCTCAAGACCGGCACAGCATACCGCCCGGACCGGGGCGGCCGACAAACCGGGCCTCAGCTTTCCCCTGACAGCCGCCCGGTTCGCTGCGAGGACCCTGCCCGGACCCGCAGCGCAGCAATTGCAAGGGCCATGCTTTACCCTAGGAACCTCAATAGACGATAAGACAGCGTATTTACATGAGTGACCACCGTTCCCGTTTCCTGCAGCTGGCGCTGAACGCCGACGCGCTGCGTTTTGGCCAGTTCACCCTCAAGTCTGGCCGGGTAAGCCCGTATTTCTTCAACGCTGGCCGTTTTGATACCGGCCTGGCGCTGGCCCAGCTGGGCAACTGCTACGCCGACGCGATCGATGCCGCCGGCATTGCCTACGACCAGCTGTTCGGCCCGGCCTACAAGGGCATCCCGCTGGCTACCGCGATTGCCTGCGAGTTCTCGCACCGCGGCCGCAACCTGCCGTTGACCTTCAACCGCAAGGAAGCCAAGGACCACGGCGAAGGCGGCACCCTGATCGGCGCCGACATGGCAGGCAAGCGCATCCTGATCGTCGACGACGTGATCACCGCCGGTACCGCCATCCGCGAGGCCCTGGCCATCATCCGCGAAGCCAAGGGCATCCCGGCCGGCATCGTGGTGGCACTGGACCGCCAGGAGATCGCCTCAGAAGAAGACCGCCGTTCAGCCGCACAGGCCGTGTCCGCCGAAACCGGCATTCCGGTGATCGCAGTGGCCAATCTGGCCGACCTGCTTGCATTCGCGTCCGGGAACCCGGAACTTGTTGGCTATCGCGAACCGTTGCTGGCCTACCGTGGCCGCTACGGGAGCAATCCGACAGGCTGATAGCAGGGGGCTGCCATGGTGCCGAATCCGTCCAAAACCGCCACGACGTTGGTGCTGATGCTGGCAGCGCTGGCAATGCCAGCGCTGGCGCAGAACAAACCAGCCGATACCGGCAAGAAGTTGTATTGCTGGGATGAGGGCGGCAAACGCATCTGCTCGGACACCTTGCCGCCGGAAGCGGTGAACAAAGCGCGCGAGGAATTCAACGCACGCAGCGGAACCCGCGGCGCTGAAGTGCAGCGCGCGCTCACCGCTGAAGAACGCGCCGATGCGGCCTTGGCCCAAGCCCAGCAGGAAGTGGATGCAGCGGCGGCGGATACGCGCAAGCGTACCGAGCAGGCGATGCTGTCCACGTATGCCACCGAAGATGATCTGCGCCGTGTGTTCAGTGAACGCACGGCGATTGTCGACAACAACGTCAAAACCGCGATCTTCAATGTGACCAGCCTGCGGGGTGCCTTGGCTGCACAACTCACCGCCGCCGGCAACAAAGAGCTGGCCGGGCAGAAGGTGCCTGACAAGCAGGCCGGTGAGATCCGCCAGCGTCACAACGAACTACTGGCGCAACTGCGTCTGCAGGCCGCGTTTGAGCAGCAGCGGCGGGCACTGGAAGTTGAGATCGCCGAGAGTTTGGCGCGGTATCGCGAGCTGAAGGGGATTCCCGCGCCGGTTGATGCCGCAGCGGCTGCGACCGCACCGGCTGCCAGCGCAGCGCCTGCCAAAGGCTGAGCGGTAGGCGGTAGTGCCGAGCCATGCTCGGCAGGGGCTTTCCCGGTCAATTGTTGGATTGAGAATGAAAGCGGCCTTAGGGCCGCTTTCTTCGTTTAATAGCTTCCCCTCATCCGCCCCTACGGGGCACCTTCTCCCGTAAACGGGAGAAGGGATTGGCTTCCTGCACCTGCATGTCCGCGAGTTACTGAAGGTCCAAGGGCGGCTGAAAGTCCACGAACCGCAGCAGAGCTAACCGCAAGCCATGTACGCCATCCCTTCTCCCGCCTGCGGAAGAAGGTGCCCGAAGAGCCTGCCCCCGCGAAGGCGGGGGGCGGATGAGGGCGCTTCTGCTTCGGGCTTCTGCTTCGGGCTTCTACTTCGGGCTTCTGCTTTAGCTCTAGCTTTGGCATTGCTTCCAGCTCCAAATCGCCACTCCCAACCCCGCACTTTTTACGCGCCTTTTACGCCAGCACCACCCCGGCAGCGTCGATCGTTTACGCCCCCCAGGCGGACGATAGCGGCCTGATCGGGGTGATCAGACTCGTCGTTCGCGCCTGCCTGCCGCCCTACCCGTCCACTGACGCGTGTTCCGGCAACCCCGGCCGCGCCCTGATCGTAATTCGAGGTTTCCATGCCCGGCTGGCTTGCTCTGTTGTGCGGCGTAGTGGTGCTGATCGCCGCTGCCTACCTGTTGTACGCGGTCCTACGACCTGAGTCGTTCTGAGGAGCGCTATCGTGATCGAACCCATCATCATCATTCTGGCCAGCCTGGCGCTGGCATGGCCGCTCGGCCTGTACCTGGCGCGGCTGATGCGCGGTACGCCGATGCGTATCGACGTCCTCTTCCATTGGATCGAAAAGCCGCTGTACCGCGTGCTCGGCGTTGATCCCAACCACTCCATGTCCTGGCGTGGCTATGTGGTCGCGTTCCTCATCAGCAACCTGGTGTTGGCGGTGCTGACCCAGGCGGTGTTCATGACCCAGGCCTGGTTGCCGTTGAACCCGGACAACATCCCCAACATGCGTTGGGATACCGCGTTCCACACCATGGTGTCGTTCCTGACCAACACCAACCAGCAGCATTACAGCGGCCAGGCGCAGCTGTCCTATTTCTCGCAGATGACCGGCATCACCGGCCTGCAGGTGATCACCCCGATGATGGGGCTGGCACTTGCGGTGGCAACGCTGCGTGCCTTGTTCATGAAGCCTGCAAGCGCCGATACCGGCAATACCCCGGTGCGCGTCACCGTAGGCAACTACTACGCCGATGTGGTGCGCCTGTGCCTGCGCTTCCTGCTGCCGCTGTGCCTGGTATGGACGCTGCTGCTGAACTGGCAGGGCGTGCCTTCCACTCTGGCTGGTGGCCCGCAGGCAACGCCGATCGATGCCAGTGCCGGCATGGAAATGCAGAAGATTCCGCTCGGCCCGGTCGCGGCGATGGTCGCAGCCAAGCAGCTCGGCGCCAATGGCGGCGGCTGGTACGGCCCGAACAGCGCCTTCCCGCTGGAAAATCCGACCCCGGTGTCCAATGCCTTGGAGCTGATCGGCATCCTGCTGATCCCGATGTCCATCATCTGCATGCTTGGCGCCTTCACTGGCCGGCGTCGCTTTGGTGCCTTGGTATTCGGCTGCATGTTGACCATGTCGGTGCTGTCCACCAGTGCCAGTCTGTGGCTGGAAGGTCACAGCGCCAGCGCCGCCAGTGCGCTGCTGATGGAAGGCAAGGAAGCCCGTTTCGGTGCCGATGGCACGGCGCTGTGGTCGTCCATCACCACCCAGGTGCAGAACGGTTCGGTCAACGGCATGCATGATTCGCTGAGCCCGCTCGGCGGCATGATGCCCATGGTCAACATGCTGATCAGCGCCATCTGGGGCGGCATTGGCTGCGGCATCCAGCAGTTCCTGGTCTATCTGATGATGGCGGTATTCCTGGCCGGCCTGATGACCGGACGCACCCCCGAGCTGCTCGGTCGCAAGCTGGAAACGCCGCAGGTGCGCCTGCTCGCGGTGCTGGTGTTGCTGCAACCGATCACCCTGCTCGGTCTCACCGCACTGACCCTCGCCGTCCCCGGCCTGGCCGGCACCTCCAACCCCGGTTTCCATGGCATCAGCCAGGTGTTCTACGAGTTCACCTCAGCCTATGCCAACAACGGCTCCGGGTTTGAAGGGCTGGCCGACAGCACCGTGTGGTGGAACCTGAGTTGTGCGCTGGTATTGGTGCTGGGCCGATTCCCGATCCTGATCATCCCGCTGATCATCGCCACCCAGCTGGCCGCTAAAAAGCAGGTACCGCAAAGCGCCGGCAGCCTGCAGATTGAAACCCCGACCTTCGCATTGACGCTTATCTGCGTGGTCATTGTCCTTACCGTGCTGCAGTTCCTGCCGGCATTGGTGCTTGGCCCGGTGGCCGAACACCTGAGCCTGCTGGCCCTGCAGGGAGCCCCGTCACCGTGAACGCCCCCATGAACCGTTCTGCTTCTCCTGCGGCATCGCGCCGCCCCGCCCTGCTCGATGCGGCCGGCCTGCGCCGCGCACTGCTCGACTCGGTACGCAAGCTGTCGCCGCTGCACCTGCTGCACAACCCGGTGATGGCGGTGGTGATGGTCGGCACCGTGCTGGCGCTGATCGTCACCCTCAGCGGCACCGCGCCGCTGGGCTTCGGTCTGGCCGTTACCGCGATCCTGCTGGTGACGGTGTTGTTCGGCAATTTCGCCGAAGCCGTGGCCGAGGCGCGTGGCCGTGGCCAGGCCGCGTCGCTGCGACGTGCCCGTCAAGACCTGGTCGCACGGCGAGTCGCCACGCCGTTGCAGGGTGCTGCCGAAAGCCGTGTGCCGGCTGCCGAGCTGCGCCCGGGTGACTATGTGATCGTCAGTGCCGGCGAGTTCGTGCCGGCCGATGGCGAGATCGTACGTGGCCTTGCCACCATCAACGAAGCTGCGGTCACCGGCGAATCGGCACCGGTACTGCGCGAGGCCGAGACCGACCGCTCCGGCGTGATCGGCGGCACCAAGGTGCTGTCCGACGAGATCGTGGTGCGGGTCAGTGCCGAGCCGGGCCATAGCTTCCTGGACCGCATGATTGCGCTGGTGGAAGGTGCGAACCGGCAGAAGACGCCGAACGAAATCGCGCTGACCCTGTTGCTGGCGGCAATGTCGCTGACCTTCCTGGTGGTGGTGGCAACGCTGCCGGCGATTGCAGGCTTTGTCGGCGTCACGGTTGATCCGCTGCTGCTGATCGCGCTGCTGGTGTGCCTGATCCCGACCACCATCGGCGGCCTGCTGCCGGCCATCGGCATCGCCGGCATGAACCGTGCGCTGTCGGCCAATGTGCTGGCCAAATCCGGCAAGGCCGTGGAAGTGGCCGGCGACGTCGATGTGTTGTTGCTCGACAAGACCGGCACCATCACCTACGGCGACCGTCAGGCCACCCACTTCCATCCGCTGGCCGGTATCGACGCCGCACAGCTGCGCGAAGCCTCGCTGCTGTCCTCACTCGCCGACCCGACCCCGGAAGGTAAATCCATCGTGCGTCTGTCCCGCGAGCAGGGTTGCACCACGGCCGAGCCAGAAAAAGCGGAGTACCTGTCCTTCACCGCACAAACCCGCATGTCCGGCGTCGACCTGGACAACGGTCGCAGCATCCGCAAGGGCGCTGGCGATGCCATCACCGCGCATGTCCTGGCGCTGGGCGGCACGGTGCCGAACGAGCTGCAGGCGCGGGTGGACCAGGTTGCCCGGGGCGGTGCCACGCCGCTGGTGGTCAGCGAAGGCCGACATGTGCTCGGTGTGGTGGAACTGGCCGACGTGGTCAAGCATGGCATGCGCGAAAAGTTCGCACAGCTGCGGGCAATGGGCATCCGCACGGTGATGATCACCGGCGACAACCCGCTCACCGCCGCCGCCATCGCCGCCGAAGCCGGTGTCGATGACTACATCGCCCAGGCACGGCCGGAAGACAAGCTGGCACGTATCCGTGCCGAGCAGGCCGGTGGCCGACTGGTAGCGATGGTTGGTGACGGCACCAACGATGCGCCGGCATTGGCCCAGGCCGATATCGGCCTGGCGATGAACTCCGGTACACAGGCGGCCAAGGAAGCCGGCAACATGGTCGATCTGGATTCGGACCCGGCCAAGCTGCTGGCAGTGGTGGAAGTGGGCAAGCAGCAGCTGATTACCCGCGGCGCGCTGACCACCTTCTCACTGGCCAATGACGTCTCCAAGTACTTCGCGATCCTGCCGGCATTGTTCGCCGCCAGCATTCCGTCGATGGCGGCCTTGAACGTGATGCAGCTGTCGAGCCCGCGTAATGCGGTGCTGGCGGCGCTGATCTTCAATGCGTTGGTGATCCCGGCCCTGATCCCGCTCGCCCTGCGCGGCGTGCGCTTCCGTCCGGCCACCGCCACCGCGCTGCTGCGGCGGAACATGCTGGTGTACGGCTTGGGCGGCGTGCTGCTGCCATTTGCGGCCATCAAGGCCATCGACCTTCTACTTGTTCTGGTATTTGGCGCATGAACACCTCCAACACTTCCTCCCGTCGTTCCGGCAACCCGCTGTGGCGGCCGGCCATTGGTCTGTCCTTGTTCGGCCTGCTCGGCACTGGCCTGGTCTATGCGGTGTTGGCGACCGGCATCTCCGGCTCGCTGTTTCCGGCGCAGGCCGACGGCAGCCTGATCCGCGATGCCGACGGACAGGTGCGTGGCTCGCTGTATCTGGCGCAGCCGTTCGCTGGTGACGGCTATTTCCAGACGCGTCCTTCGGCCGCCAACTACGATCCGATGGCCGCAGCCGGCAGCAATATGGCGCGCAGCAATCCGGACCTGGTCAAGCGCGTCAGCGAAGCCACTGCTGCCGCCGTAGCGCGTGAAAAGATCGAGCCGGCCAAAGTTCCGGGCGATCTGGTCACGCAGTCCGCCAGCGGCTTGGACCCGGAGCTGTCACCTGCTGCCGTACAGGTGCAGGTGGCACGCGTGGCTGCTGCACGTGGTTTGCCGCTGGCACAGGTGCAGGCGCTGGTTGATGCACAGCTGCAGGACCGCCAATGGGGCGTGTTCGGGCAGCCACGCATCAACGTGATTGCCCTCAACCGGGCCTTGGATCAGGCCGCGCATGCGCCCTGATGCAGGGCGCGCCTGCAACAGCGCACAATCGCCGTCATGAACGACTCCCGTAGCCGCCAGGCCGATGCCTTGGCCGAGGCCCTGCAACGCGACGCCGGCGGCAAGCTGACCGTTTTCCTCGGCGCTGCGCCGGGTGTTGGCAAGACCTTCAGCATGCTTACCCGCGCCCAGGAACAACTGCGGCGCGGGGTGGATGTAATGGCGGCCGTGGTTGAAACCCACGGCCGCAGCGATACCGCAGCCCTGCTCGACGGCCTGCCGCGTATCGCCTTGAGTGCAGTGGAGTACCACGGCCATCAGCTGCAGGAGATGGATCTGGATGCGGTGCTGGCGCGCAAGCCGGCGCTGGTGCTGGTGGATGAGCTGGCCCACCGCAATGCCCCTGGCAGCCGTCACGAACGTCGCTGGCAGGATGTGATGGAACTGCTTGATGCCGGTATCGACGTGTGGACCACGATCAACATCCAGCATCTGGAAAGCCTCAACGATGTGGTCATGCGCATCACCGGTGTGCGCGTCAGCGAGACCGTGCCCGACGTGGTATTCGACCGCCTGCACGACATCGTGCTGGTTGATCTGCCGCCGCGCGAACTGATCGAACGCCTGCAGCAAGGCAAGGTCTACGTGCCCGAGCAGGCAGCGCAGGCACTGCAGGCATTCTTCTCGCCGGCCAACCTCACCGCCTTGCGGGAACTGGCAATGCAGGAAGCCGCCGACCGTGTCGACAGCAGTCTGCGCGAGACCCGCGCCGCACGCGGCGAAGGCAATCTGCCGCTGCGGCGGCGAGTGGTGGTCGCCATTGATGGCGGCGGCCAGAGCGAATATCTGGTGCGGGTGGCGCGGCGCATCGCCGAGCGCCGCGATGCGCCATGGACGGTGGTGACCGTGCAGCACCGTCGCCACGACGAGGCTACCCGCCGCGAGATCGACGATGCGTTCGCGCTGGCACGGCGGTTGGGCGGTGATGCCGAACTGCTGCACGGGCCGGGCATCGCCGATGCGCTGCTCGACTACGCCGCGCACAACGCGGTGTCGTCACTGGTGCTGGGCCGCACCCGCGAACGACCGCTGGCGCGGCTGTTCAACCAGACTTTGACCCAGCAGTTGATCCAGCGCGGCGCGCACTACGAAATCACCATCATCAGCACGCCGCAGGCACGCGCCAACGCGCGTCGCTTCGGCCTGTCGCTTGCTCCGGACAGCTGGGGCAAGGATGCGCTGACGGCGGTGTTGGCCACCGCCGGCGCCTGCCTGGCCGCCTGGCTGGGCGAACACTGGATAGGCCTGAGCGATCTGGCGATGGTGTTCATCGTCGCGGTGGTGCTGGTGGCTGCACGCACCCGCATGAGTGCGGCGGTGCTGGCGGCGACGCTGTGCTTCCTCGCATACAACTTCTTCTTCATCGCACCGCGCTTCACCTTTGCGATCAGCGCGCGGCAAGGCGTGATCACCGTCTTCCTGTTTCTCGCCGCCGCATTGGTTGCAGGCCGCTTGGCATCGCGCCTGCGCATGCAGGTGGTGGCGCTGCGTGCCGCCAATCGCCATGCCAATGTGCGGCAAACACTTGGCCGGCAACTGGTCGGTGCCACCGACAATGCCCAGGTTGGTCATGCCGGTCGCGTCGCACTGGAACAAGCGCTGGATGCACCAGCGTGGGTGCGCTTGGGCGATGACATCAGCACCAGCGGCACCGCTGCACCGGGTGACACCGACCTGGCCGCGGCCGATTGGGCGCTGCGCCATGGTCAGCCAGCCGGTCGCTTCACCGATACGCTGGCCGGCGCCGGCTGGTGGTTCCTGCCGCTGCTTGACGGCGAAGCGCACGCAATCGGCGTGGCCGGCCTGCGCTTTGACCATCAACATCCACGGCTGGCGCCGGAGCAACGCCAGCTGGTGGAAGCGATGGCCGACGATATCGCCCAGGCCGCATTGCGCACGCGACTGGTGGCCGATCTGGAAACCGCACACCTGCACAATGAAACCGAGCGGCTTCGGTCTGCCCTGTTGTCCTCGGTGTCGCATGACCTGCGCTCGCCGCTTGCCGCGATGATCGGTTCGGCCGACAGCCTGTCCAACTACGCCGATGCGATGGATGCCAGCGACCGCCGCGCCCTGCTCGATACCATCGTGGTCGAGGGTGAACGGCTGGACCGCTATATCCAGAACCTGCTGGATATGACCCGGCTCGGCCATGACGGGCTCAAGCTCAACCGCGACTGGATCGGTGTGGACGAGCTGATCGGCTCGGCCGCGCGCCGCCTGCAACGCTACCAACCGGGCGTTCGTCTGCAGCTGGACATCCCGGCGGACATGGCACCGATCTGGGTGCATCCGGCGCTGGTCGAGCAGGCGGTGTTCAACGTGATGGAAAACGCCGCCAAGTTCTCGCCACCCGGCGTGCCGGTGGAAGTACGCGCTCGCCAGCAGGCCAACGAGCTGCGCATCGAGGTGATCGACGCCGGCCCGGGCATTCCCGATGCTGAGCGTTCGCGCATCTTCGACATGTTCTACAGCGTGGAACGCGGCGACCGCGGCCGCCAGGGCACCGGTCTGGGCCTGACCATCTGCCAGGGCATGATCGGCGCGCACGGTGGCAGCGTTGAAGCGCTGCCGGGACGTGACGGACGCGGTACCCTGATCCGTATGACCCTGCCCCTGCTCCAACCGCACCCAGAGAGCCCGCACGATGATGGCTGAAGCACCGGCCATTCCACCGCCGCGCGTACTGGTGGTCGACGACGAAGTACAGATCCGGCGCTTTCTGGATATCTCACTGCGTGCGCAAGGCTATGCGGTCAGCCAGGCCGCCAACGGCGCCGAAGGCCTGCAGCGGCTGGCCGAGGATGGCGCCGACCTGGTGGTGCTGGATATCGGCCTGCCCGACATGGAGGGCCACGATGTGCTGGCCGAGCTGCGGCAATGGAGCCAGGTGCCGGTGATCATGCTCAGCGTGCGTGCCGGCGAAGCCGAGAAGGTGCGCGCCTTGGACAACGGCGCCAACGACTATGTGACCAAACCGTTCGGCACCCAGGAGTTGATGGCGCGGGTGCGTGCCTTGTTGCGTAGTCGCAGCACCGACAGCGAAGGTCAGGTGCCGGTGTTTGACGACGGCCGCCTGCATATCGACCTCTCGCGCCGCGATGTGCGCGTGGATGGCGAGGCGATTGCACTGACCCGCAAGGAGTACGCGCTGCTGGCGTTGTTGCTGCGCAATGCCGGGCGGGTGGTGACCCAGCCGCAGATCCTGCAGGAAATCTGGGGGCCAACGCATCGGCATGACACGCATTACCTGCGCATCCTGGTAGGGCGGCTGCGGCACAAGCTCGGCGATTCGGCGCTGGAGTCGCGCTATCTGTTTACCGAACCGGGGGTTGGTTTGCGGTTTGGCGGGGCATAAATTGATGCGAGGCTATTGTGGTTGGGTTTGTGGGAGCGGTGTAAGCCGCGAAGCTACTAAAACAACAGACCCTCATTGATCAAAGATTGCAGGCTGTTTGACGCTGAAGCTGCAACAGCTTCGCGGCTGACGCCGCTCCCACAAGCCAGCGCAAGCGAAGGCAAGAGCAACGACAACGGCAACCCCTCCCCAACCCTCCCCTTGGCTACGCCAAAGGGAGGGGGCGGTGTGCGCGCAGCCTGTCAGATCGAAGCGAAACCGCTTGTCTCCCTCCCTTTGGCGTAGCCAAGGGGAGGGTTGGGGAGGGGTGCTTTTCGCAGCAATCCAAAGCTCCCAGCAAAACCACCATGCAGGAAAGCAACACGCGAAAATCAAAGCCCACGAAAGCAAAAAGCCGCCCGCGCAGCACGCGGACGGCTTTTTTCAAAACAAGAACCGATCAGAACCCGAGTTCAGTCCCCGCCGGCAACACCTGCAACAGCTGCTCGCGGAACACACCCTTGATCCGCTCCAGCGCCACTTCATCATTGGCCTCGAAGCGCAGCACCAGCACCGGCGTGGTGTTGGAGGCACGCACCAGCCCCCAGCCATCGCTGAAGTCGGCACGCAGGCCATCAATCGTCGAAATGCGCGCGCCAACGAACGGCGAGTCCTCCACCTGCGCTGCAGCCACGATCAAGGCCACCTGCGCATGCTGGGTGCCTTCTTCCACCGCCACCTTCAACTCCGGCGTGGAGATCGCATCCGGCAACTCGTTCAGTACTTCGGACGGTTCTTCATCACGCTGCGCCAGAATCTCCAGCAGGCGTGCCGCCGCGTACAGGCCATCATCAAAGCCGTACCAGCGTTCCTTGAAGAAGAAGTGGCCGCTCATCTCACCGGCCAGCTCGGCATCGGTCTCGCGCATCTTGGCCTTGACCAGCGAATGCCCGGTCTTCCACATCATCGGGCTGCCGCCGTTGCGCAGAATGTAGTCCGACAACTTGCCGGTGCATTTGACGTCGTAGATGACCATCGCGCCGGGGTTGCGCGCCAGCACATCAGCGGCGAACAGCATCAGCAGGCGGTCGGCAAAAATGATCTTGCCGTCCTTGGTGACCACGCCCAGGCGGTCTCCATCGCCATCAAAGGCCACGCCAAGGTCGGCGTCGAAACGCTTGACCATCTGCACCAGGTCTTCGAGGTTGTGCGGGTCGCTGGGGTCTGGATGGTGGTTGGGGAAGTTGCCGTCCACCTCGCAGTACAGCGGAATCACCTCGGCACCAATGGCTTCCAGCAACTGCGGCGCCACCGCACCAGCAACGCCGTTGCCGGCATCGGCAACGATCTTGAGCGGACGGTCCAGCTGCACGTCATCGGCGATGCGTTGCACGTAGTCGTCGATAACCTCGCGCTGCTGCAGGCTGCCTTCGCTGTCTGCATGCTGCAGACGGCCTTCCTGGATGCGCTTGTACAAATCGGTGATGGCATCGCCGGACAGCGTCTCGCCACCGATGACGATCTTGAAGCCGTTATAGTCCGGCGGGTTGTGGCTGCCGGTAACCGCCACACAGCTGCCAGCACGCAGGTGATAACTGGCGAAATACACCACCGGCGTCGGTGCCATGCCGATATCGATCACATCGCAGCCAGCGCGGCGCAGGCCGGTGATCAAGGCATCGGCCAGCTCAGGCCCGGACAGACGACCATCGCGGCCCACCACCACATCGCGCAGGCCCTGTGCCTGCATTTCGCTGCCGATGGCCTGACCGATCAGCGTGGCCACATTGGCATTCAATTCGGTGCCAAGCACACCACGAATGTCATAGGCACGGAAGATAACCGGCAGTACCGCGTCCGTACCCGG
The DNA here is from genome assembly GCF_056759935.1 of Stenotrophomonas sp. STEN035. Lineage (NCBI taxonomy): Bacteria > Pseudomonadati > Pseudomonadota > Gammaproteobacteria > Lysobacterales > Lysobacteraceae > Stenotrophomonas > Stenotrophomonas sp. STEN035. The sequence goes on along the minus strand of NZ_JBRRDY010000046.1, from coordinate 11,962 downwards.
CTCGGGGCGCGCTTGTGGCGCATCGCCAGCACGCGCATTGGCCGCGACCGGCAGGGGCTGCGGGTCCTGTTCCAGCGCTTCCTGCAAGGTCGGACCACCATCGTCGACTTGCGCGGTGTTCTTGCGCAGAGCCGGCAGGTTCATCAGACGCTTGCGGCCCAACAGCAGCAGCAACGCAGTGATCAGCAGCAACAACGCCACGATGGCACTGGCAATCACCCCAAGGCCCATCGCACCAGTGCTGGCGTCCGGCAGCTCGGCCACAACGCGCAGGCCGGTGTCGCCAACCGGGCGCGCCAGTGCATCGGCACTGTTACCTAGATTGGTCGCCCCCTTCTGGACAACGGTGAAGCTGCCCTGGCGCAGCCCGAGGAAGGCGCTGTTCGGCGAATCGATGCCATCGAACACGGAGGTCAGCCGGGTCAGCGGCTGACGGATGTAGACCACCGCCGGCTTGCCCTGCAGCAGCACCGGTGCGGCCAGTCCCAGGCGCGGGCTGCCGCCATCGCGGACCACCAGCGCCACCGGCTGACCGGTGGCCATGGCCTGTTCCAGCAGTGCCAGTCGCGAGTAGCCAAACCCCGCTGGATCGGCATAGGCCTCGGCCAAGCTGGCGTCGAGAACCTGCGCATCTTCCACACCATTCCATTTGTCTCGTACCGCCAAGGCGACGGCGGCTGCATCGCCGCTGGCCAGCGCGGCCTTGACCGGCTCCAGCGCCAGCTGCTTGCCGAACTGCGCGGTCTGTGCGGTCAATGCCTGCTGCACGCCGGCAACGGCCTGATCGCGGGATTGTTCAAGCCCGGCACTGGTACCGGACTGCATCCATTGATCTACCGCGCTCCAGCCGAACCAGCCGGCCAACAGCAGCAGCAGCACCGCCAGCAGTGGCGTTGATCGACCCAGCGCAGGACGTGGCCGCCCGCTCTCGTTGCCTTGGCTCATCGTGCGTTCCCCCTGTCAGCGCACCCCGGTGTGGCCGAATCCACCCGTTCCACGTGCACTGTCGATGAAAGTATCTACTACCTGCAACGTTACGCGTGCAATCGGCATCACCACCAACTGCGCGATACGGTCGCCCGGCTCGATGGTGAAGGCGTCGCGGCCGCGGTTCCATACGCTGATCAGCAACGGCCCCTGGTAGTCGGCATCGATCAAGCCGGTGCCGTTTCCCAACACGATACCGTGGCGGTGACCCAGCCCCGAACGCGGCAGAACCACCGCGCACAGGCCCGGATCGGCGATATGGATCGCGATGCCGCTGGGCAGCAACGCCGCACCACCCGGCTCCAGCGTCAAAGGCGCTTCGGTCGCCGCGCGCAGGTCCATGCCGGCACTGGCCTCGGTGGCGTAAGCCGGCAGCGGCCAGCTGTCGCCGAAGCGCGGGTCCAGCAACTTCACCTGCAAGGGCTGCAGTTCATTACTCATGCGTCCAACCTCTCGGCAATCAAATCCAGCAATTGTTCGGCCAGCTGGGTCTTGGCGGTGCCCGGGAACTCGCGCAGACCGCCGTTCCAGTAGGCCACGGCCGCGTTCTGGTCACTCTCAAAACCATTGCCGGCAATGCCGACCTGGTTGGCGATGATCAGGTCCAGATGTTTGTCGGCCAGCTTGCCGCGCGCGTACTTCTCCACATCGTGGGTTTCAGCGGCGAAGCCCACCACCAGCTTCAAGGCCTGCTCGTGCACCGCCACTTCCGCCAGGATGTCGGCGGTACGCACCAGTTCCAACGTAAGCGTCTGGGTGCCGGCGGTCTTCTTCAGCTTCTGCGGCGAGACCTGACGTGGCGTGTAATCGGCCACGGCGGCCGCACCGATGTAGATGTCGGCCGGCAAGGCGCCGAGTACGGCCTCGCGCATCTGCGCGGCCGAGCGCACGTCGATGCGCTGCACGCCGGCCGGCGTGGCCAGCTGCACCGGGCCACTGACCAGCACCACCTGCGCGCCCTGACGGGCGGCAGCGGCGGCCAGGGCGTAGCCCATCTTGCCGCTACTGCGATTGCCGACATAGCGCACCGGGTCCAGATCTTCATAGGTGGGACCGGCGCTGATCAGCACGCGCATGCCGTTCAGGCGGCCCGGCTTGGCCGGGGCCTGTGGTGCAACATCGCCGGCAAGCGCAGCGATGATGGTCGGTGCTTCACTGACCCGACCGGGGCCGGATTCGCCCTCGGCCAGCGGGCCGTCTTCTGGCCCGATCACCTGCACGCCGCGCTCGCGCATCAGCGCCATGTTGGCCTGGGTGGCCGGGTGCAGCCACATGCGGTGATTCATTGCCGGGCACACGGTCAGCGGCGCGGTACTGGCCAGGCATAGCGTGGTCACCAGGTCGTCGGCATTGCCGTGCGCCAGCCGCGCCAGCAGGTCGGCAGTGGCCGGGGCGATGAGGATGCGGTCGGCCCAGCGCGCCAGTTCGATATGGCCCATGGCCTGTTCGGCGGCGCTGTCCCACAGCGTGGTGCGGGTGGGATGGCCGGACAGCGCCTGGAAACTCAGAGGAGTGACGAACTGCTGCGCACCAGCCGTCATCGCCACCTGCACGGTGGCGCCGGCATCACGCAGCCGACGCACCAGCTCCAGCGACTTGTACGCAGCGATGCCGCCGCCTACGCATAGCAGCAGCTTCTGTCCTTCCAAGGGGCGGGAAGTGGGGGAAACGGCGGTCACGGATGGGGATTCCTAGGTACAGAAGAAGGGTTAGCTTAACCGAAGGCTTTGTTACGCCTGATCCAGTTTTTAGCAAATGGCGGTGAATCTGCCACTCATGCATATCCGTGATTGGCCCCGCGCTGAACGCCCGCGCGAAAAATTACTGGCACGTGGTGCGGCCGCACTTTCCGATGCTGAACTGCTGGCGATTTTCCTCGGCTCGGGCCTGCGCGGGCGTGATGCGGTGCAGACCGCGCGCGAACTGCTGCAGGGGCATGGCCCGCTGCGGGCGCTGCTGGACCGCAGTGCGCCGCAACTGGCCACGTTGCCCGGGCTGGGCCCGGCCCGCGCCTGCCAGCTCTGCGCCGCGCTGGAACTGGGCCGGCGCCATCTGGCCGCCGGGCTGGAACGTGGCGATGCACTGACCGACCCAGCCGCCGCCGGCCGCTACTTCGCCCAGCGCCTGCGCCACCGGTCGCAGGAGGTGTTCGCGGCGTTGTTCCTGGACAACCGCCATCGGGCTTTGGCCTTTGAAGAGTTATCCACAGGGACGGTAGACAGCGCCGAGGTACATCCGCGTGAAGTCGTCCGCCAGGCCTTGGCGCACAACGCTGCGGCGGTGATCGTCGGCCACAACCATCCGTCCGGGAATCCTGAGCCCTCGGCGGCCGACCGCGCCATCACCACGCGCCTGCAGCAGGCCTTGGCGCTGGTGGACATCCGCCTGCTCGACCATTTCGTGATCGGCGACGGCGCGCCGGTGTCGCTGGCTGCACGTGGCTGGGTCTGAGCGGGCCAGCCTGAACCGCGCCGCCCACATTCCGCCCTCAGGATTCGCCCTACAGCGCACGGGATGCCCTGCGCCCGCTGGCCGCCGCCGCCTTTCCGTTTTTTTGACATTGCTGACCCCTGCGGGCAGCTCGCAGGCGGCCGTGACGCAGGTCAGGTAAAATGGTCAGTTCCGCGCTTCAAGCAGAATAGTCACGTGAAAGCCCAACTCCGCGCCCTCATCGGCCAAGGCATCGAAGCCTTGCGCGCCAACGGCACTTTGCCTGCCGACACCCTGCCGCCGGATTTCGTGGTCGAACGACCCAAGACCCGCGAACACGGTGATTTCGCCACCAACGCCGCCATGCTGCTGGCCAAGGCCGCGCGCAGCAATCCGCGCGCCGTTGCGCAGGCGCTGCTTGCCGCGTTGCCGGCCAGCGATGACATCGTCAATGTCGAGATCGCCGGCCCTGGCTTCATCAATTTCAAACTCTCGCCGGTGGCCTACCAGCGCGAAGTGGTCAGCGTGCTAAAGGAAGCCGAAGACTACGGCCGCAACCTGAGCGGCAACGGCCGCAGCGTCGGCGTCGAGTACGTGTCGGCCAACCCGACCGGTCCGCTGCATGTCGGCCATGGCCGCGCTGGTGTGATCGGCGACTGCATCGCCCGCGTGCTGGAAGTCAATGGTTGGAATGCCAAGCGCGAGTTCTATTACAACGACGCCGGCGTGCAGATCGAAAACCTGGCCAAGTCGGTGCAGGCACGTGCGCGCGGCTTCAAGCCGGGCGACGAGCAGTGGCCGGCCGAAGCCTATAACGGCGAATACATCGGCGACGTGGCCAAGGCCTACCTGCTGGGTGAGACGGTGGACCTGGAAGGCAGCCAGATCGTCGGCGCCAAGGATGCCGAGAACCTGGAGGAAGTTCGCCGCTTCGCCGTTGCCTACCTGCGCAACGAGCAGAACCTGGACCTGGCCGCGTTCGGCGTGGATTTCGACATCTACTTCCTGGAAAGTTCGCTGTACAAGGACGGCAAGGTTGCCGAAACCGTGCAGCAGCTGATCAGCTCCGGCCACACCTACGAGGAAGGTGGCGCGCTGTGGCTGCGCTCCACCGACTTTGGTGACGACAAGGACCGCGTGATGCGCAAGTCCGACGGCACCTACACCTACTTCCTGCCGGACGTGGCCTACCACCTGAGCAAGTGGCAGCGCGGTTACGAACGCGCCATCACCGAGCTCGGTGCCGACCACCACGGCTCGCTGGCGCGTGTGCGCGCCGGCCTGCAGGCGCTGGACCTGGGCATTCCCAAGGGCTGGCCGGAATACGTGCTGCACCAGATGGTGACGGTGATGCGCGGCGGGGAAGAAGTGAAGCTGTCCAAGCGTGCCGGCAGCTACCTGACCCTGCGTGATCTGATCGAGGAAGTGGGCAGCGATGCGGTACGTTGGTTCCTGATCGCGCGCAAGCCCGATTCGCAGCTGACCTTCGACATTGACCTGGCCCGTCAGCAGAGCAGCGACAACCCGGTGTTCTACGTGCAGTACGCGCATGCCCGCGTCTGCTCGCTGCTGCGTCAGGCGCAGGAGAAGGGCCTGGACTACAAGCAGGCCGAAGGTCTGACTGCGCTGTCACGTCTGGGCGACGACGCCTCGCTGGAGCTGATGAACGAAATCTCGCGTTACCCGGAAGTGGTGGAAGCGGCTGGCATCGCGCTGGAACCGCATCAGGTCGCGCAGTACCTGCGTGAATTGGCACATGCTTTCCACACCTGGTATCACGGCACCCCCGTGCTGGTGGATGATGCAGCCGAGCGCAACGCCAAGCTCACCTTGGCCAGCGCCGCACGGCAGACCCTGGCCAATGGCCTGAACATCCTGGGCGTCAGTGCCCCGGAAAAGATGTAAACACCTGGAGACGCAGTAGACATGGCAGCACGACGCGGCAAAACCCAAGCCCGACGCAACAACGACAATGGCACGCCCGGCTGGGTGTGGCTGGTTGCTGGCGTGGCGATTGCGGCGGTGGTGTTCCTGGCGGCGCCCAACCTGTTCAAGAAGGACGGTGACGGTTTTCTGCGCGTAGGCCCGCAACCCAACCCGGACGCGCAGCCGGCGCCGGTTGCTGATGCCGACGTCGACGCCGGGGTGGAATCGAACAAGCCAGCCACGCCTGCCGGTGCCAAACCGGAGGAAAAGCCAGCCACCCAGTACGACTTCTACACCCTGCTGCCAGGCACCGAAGTACAGATGTCCGATGCCGAGTTGGCCGCCAGTGCCAAGGCTGAGGAACAGCGCCGCGCGGCTGCAGCGCGCGCGACTGCCGCCGCAACGCCGGCCACCCCGCCGACCGATGCCCAGCGTGCGCAGGCTGCGTTGGAAGGGCGTCCGTTGCCGGCACCGGTAAGCGAGGCCGCTCGCCAGCCGGCACCGATCAGTGAAGCGGCAGCGCGGCCGGCACAGGTTGCCAGCGTTGCCCCGGCAGCTGCGGCCACTCCCAAGCCGGCGCCTGCAGTGGCAACTCCTGCTCCGGCTGCGACGGTTGCAACAGCCGCGCCTGCAGCAGCGACCGAGAACGTGCGCTACATCCTGCAGGCAGGTGCATTTGGCGCTTCGGGTGATGCCGAGTCGACCAAGGCCAAGCTGGCGATGATGGGTTTGGCAGCGCGCGTGGAATCGGCGCAGATCAACGGCAACACCGTGTACCGCGTGCGCATGGGTCCGTATGGCACCGCCAGTGAGTTGGCTGAAGCCAAGGCCAAGCTCAACGGTACCGGTTTGCAGGCGATGGCGATCAAGGCGCAGTGAAGTCGCCTACGGCGGCTTCACCCCAAAGTTTGTGAAGCAAACTTTGGGCTCCGTGCCCGTTACACCCACAATCCCGCGCCTGTCGGCGCGCCCCCTTTACTAAAGGGGGGGGACTGTTGCGACTGACAGATCGCTCGAAGAGCCCTCCGAACATTCAGGCCCTGACATCGCTTCGGTGTTGGGGCTTTTTGTTTATGCCGCTGTAGCCAGGGTAAGCGCAGCGCACCCAGGGCTTTGAGTACGCGCCAGCTCGAAATTCGATCCTTTCTGCGGCGTTGATTTACCCGCAAAGAGCACCCCTCCCCAACCCTCCCCTGCGCCTGCGGCGCAAGGGAGGGGGCCTGGAGCGGGGGCGCTGCGACCTGTCAGATCACGGGCTAGACGGCAGCTGCTGGACTCAGTTGCTTCCGGCTAAATCTCCGATTACTTTCCGGCTTCTTGGCAACTCAACTCTGGGGAGGAGGTCTTATGTCCGGCAAGAAGATTTCGGGTTTGATCGGGATGGTGGTGGGGGCAGCGTGGTTTGCGATGAATGTCCGCCATTTCGCTGAGCAAGGGTTCGTCGCAATTGCAATGCCACTGCTTATTTTTGTGCTCGGCCTGGTGTACTTCCTCAGGGCGCGCAGCCCGTCTGCGTAACCGCGGGACAGCCATCGGCCTCAAGCGATAGATAGTCCGACCAACTTGGCCTAGCAACGAAGAGCGTGGCGACTTCAGCGTCGCTGTTGCTGCTGCTTTAGCCCTTCTCCCGCCTGCGGGAGAAGGGTTGGGATGAGGGCAGCTTTGGCTTTTCGGTTGTCTTGGCTTTTGACGTTGGTCACCGCTTTTCACCCTCAGCCATACCCCCACCCGCCCCACAGTGCGAAAATCCTAGTCCCCTGCCCCAAGGATTCCGCAATGTCCAAGACCGCTCTGATCACCGGCGCCACGTCCGGCTTCGGCGCCGCCGCTGTCCGTCGCTTCGTTGCTGCGGGCTGGAAAGTGATCGCTACCGGTCGTCGTGCCGAGCGCCTGCAGCCGCTGGTGGAAGAATTCGGCGCCGACAAGATCCACGCCGCCGCCTTCGACATCCGCGATGCCGCCGCAATGGAAGCTGCTCTGGCCGCCCTGCCACCCGCCTTCCGCGACATCGACCTGCTGGTCAACAACGCAGGTCTCGCCCAAGGCACCGCCGCTGCCCAGCACGCCAGCCTGGAAGATTGGCGCACGATGATCGACACCAACATCACCGCGCTGGTCACGTTGACCCATCACCTGCTGCCCAAGCTGGTAGAACGCCGTGGCGCGATCATCAACATCAGCTCCACCGCCGCGCTGTACCCGTACCCGGGTGGCAATGCCTATGGCGGCACCAAGGCCTTCGTCAGCCAGTTCTCGCTGGGCCTGCGCTCGGACCTGCACGGTACCGGCGTACGCGTGACCGCGATCGAGCCGGGCATGGCAGAAACCGAATTCACCCTGGTGCGTACGCATGGCAATCAGGCCGCATCCGATCAGCTGTACGGCGGCGCCAGCCCGATGACCGCCGAAGACATCGCCGAGCAGATCTTCTGGGTGGCAACGCTGCCTGCACACTTGAACGTCAACCGCATCGAGTTGATGCCGGTGAGTCAGTCGTTTGCTGGGTTTCAGGTGTTTCGGGGGTAAGTCGGGGTTGCTTGCTTAGAAGCTTCCCCTCACCCCAACCCCTCTCCCGCAAGCGGGAGAGGGGCTTTTAGATCTCGCTTGCTTTGTCAGGCCAGCGGTTCGTCTGACAGGTAGGTGTAACCGGTCAGGCCGGCTTCCAACGCTGCGTCCAACTCTGCGGCGCGTTCGGCCGACAGCTGTGCATCAGCCACGCGCTTGCGATACGAGGCGCGCAGGTCGTCCAGGCTGTAGCCCACGTAATCCAACATCACGTCGGTGGTATCGCCGCGACGTTGCTGGGTGATCACGTAACCATCGTCATCCACCACTACTTCCACCGCATCGGTATCACCGAACAGGTTGTGGATGTCGCCGAGGATTTCCTGATAGGCGCCAACCAGGAAGAAGCCGATGCGGTAGCTCTCGCCATGACGCACGGCGTGCAGCGGCAGCGAGCTGTCCAGGCTTTCGTTCTCGACGTAGGTCTTGACCATGCCATCGGAATCGCAGGTCATGTCGGCGATCACGCCGCGACGCTCGGGGCGCTCGTTCAAGCGCTCGATCGGCACGATCGGGAATACCTGGTCGATTGCCCATGCATCCGGGATCGATTCGAACACGCTGAAGTTGACGAAGTACTTGTCGACCAGGCGGTCATTCAATTCATCCAGCGCCGGGCGATGGCTCTTCTCGTCATAGCTCAGGCGCGCACGCACGCCGTTGGCGATGGCGTAGAACAGGTCGTCGATGCGCGCACGCTGCGGCAAGTCGATCTGGCCCAGTGCATAGGCACTCAGCCCTTCGGCATGGAAATGCTGGGCTTCCTGGAACAGTTCCACCGCCGGGCGCTGGTCGAGCTCCTCGTGGATCTCGCGCAGGTGGCGGATCGCTGCCGGCTCGTCGTCATGCGCTTCCGGCACGCGGCCTTCGGCGGCCTGCTCGACTTCGGAGACGTTGGCGATGAGCACGGCGTGGTGCGCGGTCATTGCGCGGCCACACTCGGTGATGATGCGCGGCGGGGTCAGGCCATGCGCCTCGCAGGCCTCGGCCAACGGCTGCACGATGTTGCTGGCGTAAGCGTTGAGGCCGTAGTTGATCGAGCAGTAGCTGCGCGAACGGGTGCCTTCGTAATCGATGCCCAGGCCGCCGCCGACATCGACGTGGCTGATCCTGGCGCCCAGCTGCGACAGCTCGACGAAGTAACGGGTGGCCTCGCGCATGCCGTTGGCGATGTCGCGCACATTGCTGATCTGGCTGCCCATGTGGAAATGCAGCAGGTTCAGGCAATCGGCGTACTCGGTGTCACGCAGCGCCTTCCACAGGTCCAGCAGCTGACGCGGGGACAGGCCGAACTTGGCCTTGTCGCCGCCGCTGTTCTGCCATTTGCCGGCGCCCAGCGAGGCCAGACGCATGCGCACGCCCAGGCCCGGCTTCACGTCCAGTGCCTTGGATTCCTCCAGCACCAGCTTCAGCTCGGACGGCTTCTCGATGACGATATAGGTCTGCAGGCCGAGCTTGCGGCCGATCAGGGCCAGGCGGATGTACTCGCGGTCCTTGTAGCCGTTGCAGACGATCAGCCCGCCCGGCCGGCTCAGCGCCAGCACCGCCATCAGCTCCGGCTTGGAGCCGGCTTCCAGGCCGAAGCCCTCACCGTGGTGACTGGCCAGGGTGCCGGCCACGCCACGGTGCTGGTTCACCTTGATCGGGTAGACCGCGGTGTAGCCGCCGGCGTAGTCCCAGTCGGACTGGGCCTGGGCGAACGCCGCCTGCAGCTTGCCCAGGCGCTGGCCGAGGATGTCCGGGAAGCGCACCAGCAACGGCAGTTTGGCGCCGGCGGCACGCGCCGAATCGACAATCTGCGGCAACGACACCGCCGCGCCTTCGGCGCCAACGGGACGGACCACCAGGTGGCCTGCGGTATCGACGTCGAAATACCCGTCGGACCAGTGCGGAATCGAATAGGTCTTGCGGGCCTGTTCGAGGGACCAATCGCTCATCGGCGTAGCAACTCTCAGCTGTGGATAAATAAGGACGCGCATTCTAACGCTAGCGGGGCAAGGGTCCGTTACAATCCGCGCCCTCACTACCTCCCCTCTCCCCTCGGGAGAGGGGTCGGGGGTGAGGGCAAGCGTGAAACCTGACTGTGACAGGCTTCGCCCTTACCCTCATCCGCCCCTTCGGGCCACTTTCTCCCTCTGGGAGAAGGACGGCCCCAACATCCAGGAAACATCATGACCTCCAACGAAAACTGGTTCATCGAACACTTCCAGCCGACCGGTTCGGCTATTGGTTTCCGCATCACCGGCAAGCTGGACGAGGTGCAGTCGCCGTTCCAGAAGATCGAGATCTACGACAGCACCGACTGGGGCAAGTTGATGGTCATCGACGGCGCCATGATGCTGACCACCAAGGACAATTTCTTCTACCACGAGATGATCAGCCACCCGGTGCTGTTCACCCACCCGGCGCCCAAGCGCGTGGTGATCATCGGCGGCGGCGACTGCGGCACCCTGCGCGAGGTGCTCAAGCACCCGGGCGTGGAAAGCGCCACCCAGTGCGACATCGACGAGCAGGTCACCCGCATGGCCGAGAAGTACTTCCCGGAACTGTGCGAATCCAACGGTGACGTGCGCGCCGAGCTGCTGTTCGATGACGGCGTGGCGTACATGGCCAACTGCGCCCCGGGCAGCGTGGACGTGGTGATCGTCGACTCGACCGACCCGGTTGGCCCGGCCGAAGGCCTGTTCAACAAGTCCTTCTTCGAGAGCTGCTTCCGCGCCCTGAAGGACGACGGCCTGCTGGTGCAGCAGAGCGAGTCCCCGCTGGCCCTGCTGGAGCTGATCAAGGACATGCGTTCGGAAATGGGCAAGGCCGGCTTCCAGTCGTTCAAGACCCTGCCGTTCCCGCAGCCGTGCTACCCGACCGGCTGGTGGTCGGTGACGGTGGCCAGCAAGCAGGCCGGTTTCGGCTTCGGCTTCCGCGAGGCCGACTCGGCCGCCAAGCCGTTCGACACCCTGTACTACACCGCGCCGCTGCACACCGGTGCGCTGATCAGCCCGCCGTTCGTGGCCAAGGCACTGGGCGAATAAGCCCCCTGCCAGCGCCGTGAACCGAACCCCGCGCCCGCAACGGCGCGGGGTTTTTCGTTCAGGCCCCGGCGCGGTGCACACGCCCCCAGCGGTGACAACTGTGTGATCGCAACAATCATTTCCGTCACAAGATTCCTACATTTTTTTTACATTCAGCAATTCATGGACTGTGCAGTTTTATAATTACCGCACATCCCCCGCCCGCCTCCGGGCACGTTAGACCGGCTTTGCAAGACGCTTTCCGCGCCGTTGCCCGCGTCAGGAAGGTTTGCATGAACACATTGCCCAATTTCGACGGCGAACACGTCGTTGTTCCCGACAGCCAGTTGCTCAAGCGCGGCGAACGCCTGCTCGAGCCTGACGTCTACCGCACCGAACTGGACGGCCGCCCGGCCGTGGTCAAGGACTATCGCCGCTACCGCGGCACGCCGCTGTCGCCGGTGGCACGCCTGCTGGTGCACCGCGAAGCCAAGGTGCTCAAACGCCTGCAGGGCTGGAAGCACGCACCGGCGCTGCTGGGCACCCTGGGCGGCTTGGCATTGGGCATGGAATTCATCCCCGGCGATACCTTGAGCGCCGGCGTGCAGGGCGTGAGCCAGGAAGTATTTGATCAGCTGCAGACCGCGCTGAGCCGCCTGCATGCGGCCGGCATCACCCATAACGACCTGCACGGCACCAATGTGGTGGTCAGCGCCGGCGTGCCGGTATTGCTGGACTTCACCTCGGCACTGCGGGCGCCGCGCTGGCTGCGCAACTGGCCGATCTTCCGCCAGCTGCGCCGCAGCGACATGAAGAACCTGGTGAAGATGCGCCAGCGTCTGACCGGAATGAAGCCCTCTGCCGAACAGGCCGCAGCGCTGGCCGAACCGGGCTGGGTGCAGGCGGTGCGCAATGCGTGGAAGCGACTGTATCGATGGATCAAAGGCTAAAGCCTACCCCTCCCCAGCCCGCCCCCGGGGGGGGGCCCCCGGGGGGGGGGGGGCGGCCGGGGGCCCGCCCCTGTGGGGCGCCGGGGGCGGGGGGGG
>NZ_JBRRDY010000045.1:0-32962 GCF_056759935.1 Stenotrophomonas sp. STEN035 | reverse complement strand
GGGTGCGGCTTCAGCCGCTACGCTCACATTGCTTACGCTCCCCGACTCTCTCCAAAATTCTCGCGGGCCGGCACCCCGGCTCACGCCGCTCCTACAAAAGCGAGCAACCTGAGGCCCCCTACAGGCCCGGCTCATGGGCTTGGCGTAAAATGGCCGGATGAATTTCCCCGTACTCGCCATCACCCTCGATCTGGACGACACCCTGTGGCCGTTCGCTCCCATCGGGGCCCGCATCGACCAGGTGCTGCACGACTGGATGCTGCAGCACAGCCCGGCCACCGCCAGCATGTACCCGGTCGCCGCCATGCGTGAACTGCGCGAACGCTCGTTCCGCGACAACCCGCAGCTGCACCACGACCTGAGCGCATTACGCCGGCTGACCTTGGCCGAAGCGCTGGAAAAGAGCGGTGCAAGCATGGACCTGCTCGACCCGGCCTACGAAGCGTTCTACGCCGCACGCAACCAGGTCGAGTTCTATCCCGATGCGTTGGCCGCATTGCGCCGTATCGCCGCACGAGTGCCGGTGGCAGCAGTGAGCAACGGCAATGCCGACCTGCAGCGGATTGGCATCGGCGAATTGTTCGCCTTCCAGCTGGGCTCGCGCGAATTCGGCGCGGCCAAGCCGGACCCGGGCATCTTCCATGCGGCTTGCGAGCGCCTTGGCGTTGAGCACGCGCATGTACTGCACGTCGGCGATCATGCCGAAATGGACGTAGCCGGCGCGATGCGCGCCGGCCTGCGTGGTTGCTGGATCAACCGCGAAGAACACTCATGGACCCACACCGAGCTGCAGCCTGACCTGCAGTTCGACACCCTGACCGGACTGGCCGACTGGTTGGATGGCAACGCCTCCAACCCGCAGCGCTAAGCCCACGGCCGCCATCAGACGCTTTAGAGAACACCATGACCCCGATTACCGCTTACACCACCGATTCCACCAATGCCCTGCCGCTGTATGTACTGGACCGCGACGGCTTTGCCGCGTGGAAGGCACAGCAGCCTGCCGCCGTGCAGGCCTGGGCGGCAGCGCAACAGTTCAACGCCGCACCGAACAGCGTGCTGCTGATCCCCGGCGATAACGGCATTGCCGGCGCGGTGCTCGGCGTTGGCGACCATGCCGATGCCTACGCCTATGCGCATGCCCCGTTTGCGCTGCCGGCCGGCACCAGCTGGCAGCTCGCCAACGAGCTGGACGCCAGCAGCAGCGCCAACCTGCAGATCGGCTGGGGCCTGGGCAGCTACCGCTTCGACCGCTACCGCAAGCTGGCCCGCCCGGCCGCGCAGCTGCTGGCAACGCCGGCCGCTGAAATTCTCGACGTGGTGACCGCCTGCCTGCGCGTGCGTGACTGGGTCAACACACCGACCGAAGACATGGGCCCGCAGCAGCTGGAAGACGCCGCGCGCGATCTGGTCGAAGCCCATGGCGGCGAACTGGAAGTGATTGCCGGCGACGAACTGCTGGAAATGAATTTCCCCACCATCCACGCCGTTGGCCGCGCCTCGCATCGCGCGCCGCGCTTGATCGTGCTGCGTTGGGGTAATGCTGGTGCGCCGCATCTGGCGCTGGTCGGCAAGGGCGTGTGCTTCGACACCGGCGGCCTGGACCTGAAGCCGGCCGACGGCATGCGCAACATGAAGAAGGACATGGGCGGCGCCGCCCACGCCATCGCCCTGGCAGGTCTGGTGATGGCGCAGCAGCTGCCGGTGCAACTGACCCTGGTGGTGGCTGCGGTGGAAAATGCCGTTGGCCCGGATGCCTTCCGTCCCGGTGAAGTGATCACCACCCGCAAGGGCATCACCGTGGAGATCGACAACACCGACGCCGAAGGCCGGCTGGTGCTGTGCGACGCGCTGACCTACGTCAGCGAGCAGAACCCGGACACCATCCTCGATTTCGCCACCCTCACCGGTGCTGCACGCATCGCGCTGGGCCCGGATCTGCCGGCCTTGTTCGCCAATGACGACACCCTGGCCAACCAGTGGCTGCAAGCGGGCGACAGCACCCGCGACCCGGTCTGGCGCATGCCGTTGTGGCGTCCCTACCTGCGCTACCTCAACAGCGGCATCGCCGACCTGGCCAACGCCGGTTCGCGTATGGCTGGTTCGGTAACCGCAGCGCTGTATCTGGAGCGTTTCATCAACGAAGGCCAGGTGTGGGCACATCTGGACGTCTACGCCTGGAACGACGGCGAACGCCCGGGCCGCCCGGCTGGTGGTGAAGCGCTGGCGCTGCGCTCGGCGTGGGCGATGTTGAAGATCCGTTACGGCAATTGAGCCAAGCGCTTGTGCCCCCTCCCTTGCGCGTAGCGCAGGGGAGGGCTGGGGAGGGGTGAGCTTTTGCGCCTGATCTGCATTTGGAGCTTGGCGTGCGTGGATTGATGCTATTGCCTTGAAGCAACGGCAGAAGCACCCCTCCCCAACCCTCCCCTTGCCTACGGCAAAGGGAGGGAGCAATGCATCAACCCTTCAGCGCTGCCAGCGACTCAGCCTGCAGACGCTCGTAGATCGCGAACTCATCGCTGACCGTTGCACCCAATGCCTGCTCGAAAGCATCGCGATTGGCACGCGCGGCATAGGCACGCTGTTCACCGCCACCAAGATTGGACTGGAAAATACCCGCCGCACTCACCGGCAAGAAATCCTCATAGATGATCGGATCAGCGCTCGCCAGGCCGCGCTCGATCAACACTTCCGCCGGCAAGGCGCGCGTATCGGCATCCGCGGCAAAACCGGCATCGGTCAGGCTGTAACGGTAATAGCCCAGGCCTTCGCCGCGCAGCGTTGCATGGTCATCCGGGAACGCAGCGAACGCTCTCTGCAGGCGCTGCATGTAGTCACCACCGGCACTGCCTTCGCCGCCACGTGCCTGCGCAAGCAGGGCGTCGTACAGGTCACGACCCTTCGGCGTCAGCGCTAGGCCGCGCTGTTCGATCTCACCGAAACGCGCGGTATGCGTACCGGCGTCGTTGTCCGCGCCGGAGGGGAAATGCACCAGTTCCTCCAGCGCCTTGAAGCTGGTCTGGCGCAGCAGGATGGCGCAGTCGCGGCGCGGCGGACCTTCAATAACCGCCTTGGCCGCAAGACCACGCGCCTGCATCGCCGCCTGCGCGGCATCGATGTCCAGCGTGCGCGGGGTGAGGTGGTTGATATGCGGGCCACGGAAGCTGACCACGTCGGCGACCAGACGATGCGCGCCGTGCAGAGCGTGATAGGTCTCCAGCGAGACGGTGGCTTCGTTGTGCCAGCGGAAGGTCTCCAGCGATTCAACGACGAAGCGCCAGGCGTCGTCCTCGCTCAAGCCACCATCGCGCTCGCACTGCTCAATCAGCTGCAGCGCACCGGCGGTGAAGATGTTGCGGCGGGCCAGGATCTCGGCGGCCTGCTCGCGCAGTGCGGCATCTTCGATCAACTCAAGCCGCAGCAGCGAGGTGAACACGCGGAACGGGTTGCGGTTCAAGGACTCGCCATCCACCGGCCGGAACGCGGTGGAATGCACCGGTACGCCGGCCACCGACAGATCGTAATAGCCCACCGGCTGCATGCCCATCACCGCGAACAGGCGGCCAAGCGTGGCCAGTTCCTGCGCGGTGCCGACGCGGATTGCGCCATGGCGCTCGACGTCCAGGCGCTCGCGTTCGCCGCTTCGCTGCATCTGCGCGGCCAATTCCGGCTGCGCTGCAAGGACGTCGGCGTTGATCGCGCCAACCAGCTCCACCAAGGTGCCGTACAACGGCACTTCGGTGCGGTACATATGCGACATCGCCTGCGAGAACAGGCTGCGGATGTGATCGGGCGAAACGAAACGGTCGGCGGTCATGACAAAGCGCTTTGACGCGAAATCGAAGGAACGCCATTTTCGCCCGGAACCTGCCACGACGGCCAGCAGCGAGATGAAGGGCGTCCCATCCAGCGCCTCAGCCCCCCCCCCGCGACGCTGGAAAGCCCGGCAAGGGGTTGCCGCCGACGTGCCTACAGCGCAACGCTCAAAGCCCCTTCCCAGCCCTATCACGGTGTTCCGGCTACGTCTGCCGCCCGCGCAATGCTGCGCTTCAGCCCCTCCCCTTGCGAAGCAGGGGGAGGTTGGGAGGGGGATGCTGCACGCGTGCACAGCCTCAAAAGCACCCCTCCCCAGCCCTCCCCTTCGCTGCGCGAAAGGGAGGGAGCAGAGCTGATTCCTACTTCGGCGGTGCGGTTGGCTTGCCCAGCAGGCGTTCGTAGTCCGGCATCTCCGGGGTGGTATGCCGCAGGTGCAGGTTGTGCAGGATGGCGTCGAAACGCTTTTCGCTTTCCTCGAGCGGCGGTGGTTGCTGCTTGAGCTGCGGATAGGCCTGTTGTGGCCAGCTCTGCATCGTCATTGCCACGAAGGGCATTGCCTGAACACCTTCAATCCCTGGCATACCTGCATAGAGCTGATAGGTACGGATGCTGGGATCACCACTTTTCTGGCCTTCACGGGTAATGGCGATACCGGTTTTATCGAAGCTCAGACCACCAGCAAGAATGCCTGTCGGCTTGATCACATCCCGACGCTGCACATTGTCTTCCGGCATCGTCAGCAGCACGCCCGGATAGGCCAAGACCCGCCGCCAATTGGAGATGGGCGTTTTGGCGATGCCTTCTTGCAGCTCGGGTGCCGTCAGGTAGCCGGTGTCGATGCTGTAAGCGACATTTGGGCGGTCCACATAACGGAACGATGCATGCGCGTGGTAGTCAGTGCTGCCATCGTCAGGGAAGAACAGCCCCGGGAAGCAAACACCGGGTTCGTCCGGCACTTCGCCTGGCGCGCGCAAACGCATGCGCTTGATGTCGCGGCGGATGTTGGCCATGGCCGCTTCCCGGCGCGGATTACCCTCTTCCGAGTTCACGTCGGACACCAGCGAAATAACGTTGCCACCCAACAGGGCACGTACCGCCAATCGGCCGGTGCCGTTTTCCGTTGCTAGTTCGCCAGGCAAACCGAAACTGTGGATGCGCCGGTTGCGGGCTATCCTCAGTTCTTCCTTGGCCTCCCGAACCTCCCGCTCATAGCCTCTGACGATTGCCTCATCCTCGCCCGCTGCCCGAGCCTCCTCAACCTCAGCCTCATCCTCTGCCACTGCTCTCATCCACGCAGCAACGCTGGCACCGCGATCTGCAAACTGGTAACGGTCCCGATGCATCTCCATCACTTCTTCCGTCGCAGGCTGCGACACCATCACCCGCATTTCTCCGTAGTCCATGCGCTCGCGCCGATCACCAGGTACCCCGTCGGGAAACAAGGGCGGCTCGTTGTCTTCCACCTTCCGCAGCGGATCCAGCGCCCACTCGATCGGCCCATCCACCTCAAATACCAATCGGCCCAGACACTCGCGGGTAGAACCCGGCGTCCAGCTTGGCCTGAAGTCGCGCGTTGTCTGCAGGCGCGGCAGATGTGCCTGCAACCGCTCCTCGACCACGGGCCCGGAATGCGGCGCTGGTGGCGGCGTTGATGCGTCGCAGGCGGCGGGCCCGAGCAGCAACACGCAAATGGCCAACAATGGTCTAGCGTTCTTCATGATTTCTCTTTGTCGGAACGGTGTTCCAACTACTTCCTTGTTGCCGCCTGGCAATGCTGCGCTTCAGCTCTTCCCCTTGCGAAGCAGGGGAGGTTGGGAGGGGGGTTCCTGCACGCGTGCACAGCCTCAAAAGCACCCCCTCCCCAGCCCTCCCCTTCGCTACGCGAAAGGGAGGGAGTAGAGCTGGCGCCTACTTCGGCGGCGCAGTCGGCTTGCCCAGCAGGCGTTCGTAGTCCGGCATCTCCGGGTTGGTGTGCCGCAGGTGCAGGTTGTGCAGGATGGCGTCAAAACGCTTCTCGCTCTCCTCAAGCGGCGGCGGTTGCTGCTTGAGCTGCGGATAGGCCTGCTGTGGCCAGCTCTGCATCGTCATTGCCACGAAAGGCATTGCCTGAACACCTTCAATGCCCGGCATACCTGCATAGAGCTGATAGGTGCGGATGCTGGGATCACCACTTTTCTGGCCTTCACGGGTAATGGCAATACCGGTCTTATCGAAGCTCAGACCACCAGCAAGAATGCCTGTCGGCTTGATCACATCCCGGCGCTGCACATTGTCTTCCGGCATCGTCAGTAACACGCCCGGGTAGGCCAGCACGCGCCGCCAGTTGGAAATAGGCGTTTTTGCGATGCCTTCTTGCAGCTCGGGTGCCGTCAGGTAGCCGGTGTCGATGCTGTAAGCGATATTGGGGCGGTCCACATAACGGAACGATGCATGGGCGTGATAATCAGTGCTGCCATCGTCAGGGAAGAACAGCCCCGGGAAACAAACACCGGGTTCGTTCGGCACTTCACCGGGCGCGCGCAAACGCATGCGCTTGATGTCGCGGCGGATGTTGGCCATGGATGCCTCCCGGCGCGGATTACCCTCTTCCGAGTTCACATAGGAGACCAGTGAAATGACGTTGCCGCCCAATAAGGCACGCACCGCCAGTCGGCCAGTGCCGCTTTCCGTTGCAAGTTCGCCGGGAAAACCAAAGCTGTGGATGCGTCGGTTGCGGGCGATTTTTAGCTCTTCCTTGGCCTCCTCAACTGTTTCTTCTCGCCCCCTGACTATTGCCTCATCCGCTCCCCTTGCCCTCGCTTCCTCAACCGCGGCCTCACGCCTCTGCACTCCTCTTGTCCACGCAGCAACGCTGGCACCGCGATCTGCAACCTGGTAGCGGTCACGATGCATCTCCATCACCGCCTCCGTCGCAGGCTGCGACACCATCACCCGCATTTCTCCATAGCCCATGCGCTCGCGACGGTCACCCGATACGCCGTCGGGAAACAGGGGCGGCTCGTTGTCTTCCACTTTTTCCAGAGGATCCAATGCCCACTCGATCGGGCCGGCCACCTCGAATACCAGCCGTCCAAGACACTCGCGGGTTGAGCCAGGCGTCCAGCTCGGCCTGAAGTCACGCGTTGTCTGCAGGCGCGGCAGATGTGTCTGCAGCCGCTCCTCGACCACGGACCCGGAGTGCGGCACCGATGGCGGCGTTGATGCGTCGCAGGCGGCGGGCCCGAGCAGCACGCCAGAGAATAACAACAGCGTTCGACTGATTTTCATGTGTCCTTCCATCACGTATGCACCTCAAGCCCGGGTTGGCTGCGGCACGCTAGCAACCTCTGCGACCTGTACGTCTGCATCCTGGCCGTGATCTGTTTCAACGTTGGCCAGAATCGACAACGCAAAACCAGTGTTATTGCTTTCTTTGGCGAGCCAGCCCAGCGGCAAGGCGCCAGTGCGCCAGTGCGCCATGCTGGCCAAGCACCGCCCGGTATTCACGTCTAGATCCTTGCCAGGAACATAGATCACGAATGCATCAGTGTCGCGAACAAAAGAAACGGCCTGTTCTCAGGCCTGCGGCCACCGAAAGGTCGCGGAATTCACCCATTTGAATCCGCGATGACCCGCAAAATAGAATCCTCATTCGCTATTCGCTGACCGCGCTCATAGGGATTCCCACCACGACAACGGGCCAATCTCGTCAATGAATACGTTCACAGCCTTCAACTCGCGCTCAGCAGGCTGAATTTCCGCCCAAAGCGCTTGCACATCGCTCGCGTATCCCATCATGGCACCACCACCTCCGGCGGAGCCTATGGCAGGCATTGAATCGGACGCTCGCTTCCTAAGATTTGTTTCTCTCTCACGAAGTACGCGCAACTGTCTTTCCAGATACTTCTGCCGCTCGATCAACTGTTTTCTGGAAGCTGATGCGAGTCTTGGGAAGTCCGCCTTGAACTCAGCGAACTTGTCTTCGAACATTCCCCGCCAGCGCAGATATCCCCACAGCGCATAGATCTCGCGACCCGACTCCTGAAGGGGAAGCGAGTCTCTCGAAACATCTCCTTCCTTTCTCCCCGATAGCTTCAGTCGCGCCCGATACTTTGCCAATGTGGCCTTCTCGTCCTCATCAAGGGGAGCCGGCCCGATTCTGGGCAACACCAACAAAGGAAGGCTTGCGCCTCGCACTACATTCGCTACTGAATTCAACCTTTGATTGGAATCATTCCACGCCTTCTCCTTCTTCAACAGCCGGTCAATCTCTGATTTTTGCTCTTGCTCCCAAACATCATCATCTTGCCCGAGCGGTTTGAACCAAGCGCGCGAATCATGCACATGCAAATCAAACAAAGAGACAATGTCAGCGTGAAGCGCGGCATTGCTCTGCCAGGCATTCTTGATCTCACGCCACATCTCGTACTTCTTCCGTGCGGCCAGCTCCTGTGCGTATGCGAGCTCCACCGTAGCCATGCCCGAATAGTGGGGACTGACACTTGCGATCGCCCCACCAGGAACGTCATCAAAAGTGGCCCAGGCCGGATGCAGGTATCCGCCCAGCACACCAATCAGCGAGTATGCCCCTCCTCGAGCAAGCAGAATGCCTGCATCGTCCAACATTCCCAGGTAACCGCCGCTCAGCAACACCCCGCCGCGCAAGCGCTGAACGTCGTCAATTTTCTCCAACAACTCGGCTTCCTGCTTCAACTCAAGATCTGCGCCGAGAATGTCGATGCGATCCTGCGCCGAGCCTAGATTCAGTTCACCGTGTCTTCCCAGCCGCAGTTTGCGCCACCGCAAATAGAGCCGATACTGATCCTTCATCAGCTCGCGAGTACTTCCTGTTCCACCCTGACACTGCGCGATATACGCGTTGAATCGCCTGACAAGCACAGGGGAGACTTGGAAGGACTTCTTCACCGCATCCGGAAGTGCGTTGATATCTCGCAAAGGCACGCCCGCTGCCAAGGACGCACGATACATTCGCGCCAAAGGCAATTGCGACAGCTTTTGCGCATCCCCCGTACCTCGCGCCTGCTCGTTGGGTGCGTACCCTCCGCCTAGATCCGAATGCACACCTGGAAATACTTCTTCGGTCACATTGGAGCCACTGGCCAACTCCAGAGGAAAGGAGCCTCGTACTTCGTGAGCGGCTACCAAGTGCAGGCATCGCGTCACTATCGATGCATCTGGTATGCGCATATCCCTCCGCTGCGCCCAACCGCCGTGACCGGTTGCCAGATCATCCAGCACACCTTGTGCGGCCCCTACGGATGCCACCGTGTCGAACAGCCCTAGAAACTCAACCTTCATCGGCAGACCGCAGACAGTCATTGGACCGGTCGGCGTATCGCACAGATCACGCAGCCAATGCACAAACGTTCGCGCCGCCGCGGCACCACGCGAGAAGCCGTAAACATAGAGCCGAATACCATCAATCTTCGGCAGTCTTGCAGGAATCAACGGCAGCAGCTTGTCGTGGAGAACTTTACGGCGCTCCGCAAGCACGCGCCGCCTTCCATCCGTATTTGTTGACCGCCAATGCGTACTGAAGATGGCCTGAAAAGACTGCTTTGCGCTAACAACTCCTCGCGCACGCACATCCTCGGCCCCTTTTGGTTGAATGACCTTGCCACCGGGCGAAAGCTGCATATCCCGCAGCGACATGTCCGTACTCATACGGCGGACAGTCGATAAATCCAGCTCTTGTGTGGAAAGTGATTCTCCGAGCCAATGACTGTGCAAATTGTTCTGCAACTGAAGCAGCGCCCAATTGATCCGTGCTTCGCCACCCCAACCCGCCGCCGCTCCTGCCACAGCGTGTATCCCAACACCAGCATCCCCAACTTCAGCACGAAACTCTGTGCCAACTCCGGGCACGTAAGTACGATACCGATAAATCACCTTTTCTCCGTCCCGACCCTGAAACTCATAAGCCTCACTTAGGCGCGCGACGTTACTATGCGTATCTAGCGCCTTGTCGTACTTAAGATTATTCCTGGTACCGTCGAAGAAAAAAGCCATCTCTAAAGGCCGACAGCACCCAATCACCGCTGCAGCGGCAACCGCATTTCGTACGGCATCCCCTCGCTCAGCCGCGGTCAATTGCAGTGGATTATCTGAAAAACCTGAAGCCAGTCTACTTGTAGCCATCCTTGCCATCCTTGCCATCCTTGCCAATGCTAATTCTCAATAAACACCTGAGATATAGACTCATTTACCTTCGACTGAGAAATCCGGCGCGCCGCTGCCGTAGCAAGAAGCTGTACCGTCAGGCCTAGCTTTCAAGCACTCCTCTTTAGGGTCCTGCAAACCATCAGGAAAATCTGGATGCCCAGCACTTACCCAAGCTGGATAGATCTTCACTGACCCATCCGGGAAGAATGCAATCCACAGCCACGTCATACGCCCAATGGAATCTTTTTGAGGCGCCTCAGGCACCACGTTCTCTTCTAATAAGGACTTTTCATCAATTTTAAACAATGATTCATTCCGCCAGCGCACGTTTATTTTGTAGCTGGGATCGTAAAATGCGGGCGTATAAGCTGAACCCGTCCCCGTCACAGAAGTATGTTTGGTGACGTTCGCCGCCCATGTCCCATCAACATAAACTTCATTTATTTCTTCATCGGTGTAGTTCAGAAGACCGATCCGCATAGGAACCAAATCACCCGGCTTGTGATCCGCAGGCAGCTGACCAATGGCCATCAACCTCTCTCTCTCAAGCAATCGCGCCTTCGACTCCCGGTCATCGCACCCAGAGGCTGTGATGGAAAAGGAAATTAGCAGCACGCAAAGCCAGCAGGCCGCACGAGGACCAGGGGTTTCGAGAACCAGAATAGATCGATTCATTGCGTCTCATCCACGTCATAGGCAACAAAGGAATCCACAAGACAACGCATACTTACCTGCTGACAACCTCCCTGACCACGATTCCCATTCGTACGCCTTTCATTGACTGTCAGCAATTCACTATCAGCTCCATGCGATTCGCCAAGGAGAGTCGATTCGCTAGAGCTAGGAAGCACGCCACCAGCCCATAAAAATTTCATAACAACCACCCTCGCGAACGCATAGCGCCGTAGACCTTCCCCAGTCCGCCTGCATCATGATCATCCTGTGATGAGCGCTCCAAGGAGGCAATGCCAACAAGCTCATCCGCAACCCCATGGCATTGCGCATATGAAATATCTTGAACGAAGTGACCATATACATGCGCGTGGTCCCGAATGAAACCGAGCATCAGATCCGCAGCCATGGCAGCCTCGAATCGCTTCATCTGGTCTGGATCCAGCTGAAGCTTTGCGGGAGATCTATCGCTTCCACCCGCGTTGCTGTGATTGGAGAAACAGATAGGATCTCCATTTCTATCAAAACTCCACCAGGCAGATACCCCAGCCATCACCTTCGTCCACTGCACATCGTGAAGCACATCACGTAGCGCGCGCAGTGCACGCGTATCTGCCCAACGCAGCAAGAAAACTTGGTTTTCAGCCGAGCGCGCCTCAAGCTGGTTACGTAAATGTTTCCTCACAGACTCCGGATCCATAACTGTGGATATGAAGCTCAGGGCTGGCACGCCTGCAAGACCTTCAGACAACAGAACTATTTCGTCCTGATCATGTATGCGCACAAGATAGGGGTCTACGCGCTCCAACCCATCGCCGCCGTAGAACCCTTCGTACAAACGCATGACCGGATAAGAAAGCTTTTCTGTCACAGCGCTCACTCGCCGATGTTCCATGGATGGATCCATCAGCGCATAGAGATATGGAGAGGTAACACGCAACTTCTCCACATGCACTGCCATCTCTTCGATGGCAGTCTCTGTTGGTTTGTCATACCAATACATATACGCCTACCTATGCCGTCTTTTTTGCCAAAGCACTGCCCGACTTGGCCGCCATCAACAGACATTCAACACAGATGCTCTGCGGAAAAGTTGGCAACGGATAGGCCTGCTGAACTGGCCCCACAAACGACTTCTTGCTCGCATGCACGGTGATCGTGCCAGGGCAATTGAAGCTGATATTTCCGCCCTCGATGGTGACGCTGGCACCGCCGGAAGTAGCGATGTGGATTGTCTTACCCGCAGCAAGCTCCACCACGCCTTGCGCACTGGCAGCCCGTAATGCCTGCCGCGATTGCATGCGCACTTCGTCATGCTGTGCCTGCACGTTCAACTCACCGGTGCCGGCCACCATGCTCAATGCGTTGCCGCCGTCCGCGCCGCCTTCAACCGCACGGGCCAACATGCCGATGGCCTGCCCTGCGTGCAGGCGTGCATTGCCCATCACCGCGGTGTCGCTGTCGCCGCCACTGGCCAGCAGCAGGCCTTCGCCTACTGACCAGTGCAGAGCTTGCCCAGCTACATGGACGATGCCGGCGGGGGCGGCAAAGCCCAGCAGCGGGTCGCCGCTGTGCGGGACGCGTCCGCTGCCTGCCGTTGGCTGGCGTTGTGCAGCTTCGGCGCTTGCGGCATCAAACCCAGCGCCCGCTACCGTGGTCTTGGCACTGGCCAGCATTGCGGCCAGCGGCGCCTGATCCGGCACGATGCTTGAGCGGTCTTTGCCGCGTGCGCCTTCCTTCATCACCAGCGTGCTGGTCAGGTGGGTGCGTGCGGCTTGGCTGAAGCTTGTGCTGAGGCTTTGTAGTTGGTTGAGCAGGGCCGCTGGCTGCACGGCATCGCCAGCGGGGCTGTTGCTGCGATGGGCATAGGCGCTGAACCAGCCACCCGCAGTTGCCCGCACCGCACCCCACGCATCACTGCGCAGCTCAAAGCCGGTACCGCGCAGGCTGCCCAGATGATTGTCTGCCTGGTGCCGCAAATGCCCAAGGGTCAGCTGTGAGGTTTGCTGGCTGCTGGCCAGCTGCACGCGCAGCTGTTGGTCGCTGTCGTCAAACAGCAGGTGATTGCTGCCCTGGCCGCCGCGCCACTCACGTGAGCGGATGCCCCAGACAGCACCGGCATTGCGATGCGCGTCGTCGCCTGCGCCCGCTGCGTGCCAGGCCGGGGCGTGGCCGCCACATAGATTGCCTTGCGCGCTACTGCGGTGGTCGCCCGCCTGTGCAAACACGCTGGTATCGGTCTGGCCTTCGGCACCGGCAGGGGTTGCTGCAATGCCGCCTTCGCCGCGACCGTTGTACAGCGCACCCAGCACCACCGGCCGATCGATGTCGCCGCCAATGAAGCCGACCATCACCTCCTGGCCAACCCGCGGCAGGAACTGGCTACCCACCCCTGGGCCCGCATAACGCTGGGCTACGCGCAGCCAGGTGCTGTTGTCCTGATCGGCCTGGAAGTGAAACCGAACCTTGATCCGGCCCAGCGCATCGGCATGGACGTCCTCACCTCCGGATTGATCCGCAGCGACAACCACTGCGGTCTGGTAGCCCGGCGCGGTCGGCCGTGGATTCAAGCGCGCGCCGGTTTCATCTTCCAGAATTGGCCGCCAAGGCAATGCATGCTCGGCCGCTTTGAAGCAATTGGCGTAGCCGGTTTTCTCGGATTGCGCCCAGCACAGCGGATTTGCGCCGGCCGCTGGTGCCGCACCCAGCGCATCCTCCAACTCGCGTCGCAGGTCGGTCGGCAGGTTGTTGACGCCTGCGTGTTCGACATCCACCAGCAGCAACTCTGGGGCTGTTGCAAAAGCCGCGTTGTGCACACTGAACCACGTGCCTGATTGGAAGCCGCGCACATTGCCGCTGCCATGCCATTGCCGACGATGCGCTTCGCGTGCCTGCGCCTGCGCCTTCGCGTAGTGGTAGGCCGCATCACCATCATTGAACGCATAGGCCCCAACTGCGTCGTAGCTCTCGCGTTGCGAGCGACCGCCGCCATCCATCGGTAGCTGCACGGCAATGCTGCTGACCTGCCGATAGTCATAACTCAGCAAGCTGATGGCAGTACTGGCCAGTTTCTGCCGGCGGATCAGGGTTTGAATGGTGTCGCTGGTTTCCGTGGCATCACTGCGATGGAAGCGAACGCCTACCGCTGCGCTGGCAGCGTCCTCGGGCAGGGCAATGCTGTCAGCAAAGATCTCCATGCCATTGCCGCAGCGCGCTTGGTCATCGTTGTACAAGCGCCACCCCAGGCCTTCTTCGGCCAGAACGCGCTGCAGGAATGATAGATCGCTTTCACGATACTGCACGCAGTAGCCGCGCACGCGCTTGCCAAGGAAGGCATCGCACTCTGCGGCCCAGCGCCAACGCGCCAGCGCGCCGTGTTGGCCAAGCACCGTATCGACAATCTGCCGCACGCTCTGCTTCTGGAAGGCACGGCTGCTGCGCGTGTGCTGCAACCACCAGGTCCAGGACGCCAACGAAAGACGGTAGCGCACCAGTCCACCGTCGCTGCCCAACCGGTGCGCGTGGTGAATCAAACCGCTGCGCTGCCACGTACCGCCGTCGGCAGTGCGGGTCAACAAGCTGGCCGGAGTGCCAAGCAGGTCGGCCAGCACCAGACTCTGATCGGTGGAAAGCAGATCCACTTCAGTGGTGCCGTGGCTGCACAGCGCATCGCGCGCCCACCATCGGTCCACGACGCAACCGACGATGCCTTCGGACTGAAACCGGTACAAACGCTGCGCATCGCTCAGTCCAGAGACCTGCGCCAGCAGATTATTCAGCTGATCCATGCTGTCCCCCCATCCTTGGGGACTACCCACCAAACCAGTGGGCCGTTGTGGAGTTAGGTGCGGGGGAACCTACCATGTTTCATGGCCGGAGCTTACGGCCGGCCATTTGGGAATGGTCTCAACGCGAGGGCGCCGATGAGGCCTTGAAGGCTGAAAGTCCCCCGATCGGCGCTGATATGCGCCGCCGTTGGTGCACCAGCACGCGACCACAGGCTAGCCTGGGCGTGCTGGTGCGGGTGGAAAACGAGTGCGGGTGCGCACCCGCTCAGGGACTGGCGCCGCTATCCGGACTACAACGTATGGGCCCAAGCTGATCACATCACCGGCTGATCACACCACTTGTCCGGACAACGCCTACCGGCAAAGGAACAGAACGCAACGGTTGGCGCGAGCTCAGTTGGCCTTGCGCGCCGCCGCCTCGCGCTGGGCGCGGTCGCCGAGCTGGCGCTGCAGCAGCGGGTCCAGCGTTATCGGCCGGTCCCAGTGGTCGAAACTGGCGACGATGGCGTGGCGCAGGGCGCGCCAGCGCAGGTTGTCCGGCGGCGGCTGCAGGCCAGCCAGCACCTCTTTCCAACTGGCTTCGGGTTGCTGTGCGCGGGCCTTCACCGCGGCGCGGCAGTTGCTGCCGTTGAGCTTGCCCCAGAAGCAGGCCAGATAGACATCGCCGGGCTTCCAGCCATGGTCCTGCAGCAAGGCCTGCACATAGCCCGGGCGGGCGCTGGCATAACGCGCCAGCTCATCGACGAAGGCTTCCGGGTAACGCGCGGCATAAGCGTTGATATCGACCAACTGCTTGTCCACCCAGGCGTCACCGGTGGCCGGCGCGTAGACCTCGGCCACCCCTGCCGCTGGTGGCTGTTGCGCCAACAACGGCAGTGGCAGCGCGACGGCTGCCAGCAATCCAAGCCGCAGCAGCAAGCCTGAGCGACGTGGTGCTTGCCGGGAGCCTGCCGCGCTCACCTCAGTTGCCTTGCGCCGCTGCGGCCTGCGCAGCGACGGCGCGTACGGCTTCCGGCCACTGGTGAGCGGTGTCGGCGTGGTGCAGGCGCGGCTCTTCCGCGGAGACACCGTGTTCGGCTTCGTGCGCCCAGGTCATCGCGTACGGGGTGTGGATGCCCCAACCGCCCAGCCCCAGCACCGGCTCGATATCCGAGCGCAGCGAATTGCCGATCATCACGAAGCGCTCGGCCGGCATGTTGAACTCGGCCAATACCTTGGCGTAGGTCGACTGGTCCTTTTCCGAGATGATTTCGATGCGCGGGAACAGGTCCAGCAGGCCGGAACGCTCGATCTTCTGCTCCTGATGGAACAGATCGCCCTTGGTGATCAGTACCACCGGATATTCGGCAGCGATGGCAGCCACGGCTTCGCGGACGCCATCGATGACATCGACCGGATGCTCCAGCGTGCGGCGGCCGATCTCGACGATCTGGCGCAGGTCGTGCGCGGAGATCTTCTCGTCGGTGAGCTCGATGGCCGCTTCCAGCATCGACAGGGTCATGCCCTTGGCGCCGTAGCCGAACACGAGCAGATTGCGGCGCTGCACCTTGAGCAGGTGCTGGGCGGTGCCGGCGTCGTGCAGGTCGATGTAATTGCTGAGGATCAGGCCAAATTCGTGCTCGGCCTTCTGGTAATAGTCTTCGCTCTTCCAGAGCGTGTCATCGCCGTCGAAGCCGACCAGGCCGATGGCGGAGGGGGAAGTCTGCATGTTCATGCCGCACAGGATAGCAATCTGCCCTGAAGTGAATAGGGGATTGCGTCTGGAAGGTGCGGTTTTGCTGACTGGGATGGCAGCTCAAGCAAAGTGCAACGGCAAGAGCACCCCTCCCCGGCCCTCCCCTTGCCTGCAGCAAAGGGA
The DNA here is from genome assembly GCF_056759935.1 of Stenotrophomonas sp. STEN035. Lineage (NCBI taxonomy): Bacteria > Pseudomonadati > Pseudomonadota > Gammaproteobacteria > Lysobacterales > Lysobacteraceae > Stenotrophomonas > Stenotrophomonas sp. STEN035. The sequence goes on along the minus strand of NZ_JBRRDY010000045.1, from coordinate 16,666 downwards.
GGGAGAAAAGCGGGCGCTCTGCGCTAACCGGCAGCGCCGGAGTTCAGCCCCCTCCCTTTGCCGCAGGCAAGGGGAGGGTTGGGGAGGGGTGCTCTTTGAGCCCTACCCGGTTACCAATTACTTCTTATGCGCAGCCGCATAAGTCCGGTACTCATCCGCCGTCAGCTTGCCATCCTTGTTGCCGTCAGCCTCATCAAATACCTGCGCCAAACCAGCGTTGGCCTGCGACTCGGTCTTGCTGATGACGCCATCACCATCGGCGTCAACATCTGCCCAGCTCTGGCCGCCACCCGCCGCTGCCGAGGCCTTGGCAGCGCTGCTCGATGCGCTGGCTGCGGCGCTCTGCGCCTGTGCGGCCGAATCCTGTGCTTCTGCAGCCTGTGCCTGCGCGGCGGCGGCCTGATCCTGTGCGTCCTGGGCCATGGCCGGCAGTGCAAGCGCGGAACCAACGATGGCAACCAGGGCGAACAGCGGGGTGCGATTACGTACGGTCATCAGGTCTTCCTCGTGTGTTGGCAAAAGCGCGGAAATTCCGCACACCCCAACCCTGACAAGCTGCGCCTGAATCGCTTGCACCCCTGAAAACCGCAGCGAACATCCTGTTAACCACCTGCACCGGATCAGCGGCTACCACCCCTGTTAGCCATGCATGAAGTGAAAGTAAGCCGATGATTAGAGCGTTCCAAGCATCGTGCTTATCGATGCAATGCCGGTGTCTCAAGCATCATGCGTGGTGTCAGCCAGCGGTTGCCGCGAACTGAACAACAACCAACCCAGGCCGACGCCAACGGCTACACCGATCAACTCGAACAGCACGCGCGTGCCCAACTGGTCCGGATCATGGATCGAAGCCAGCGCCAACTTTGCGTACAGCGGCGACTGCAGGTTGACCATGCCCAGCGAAAACAGCTTCCAGCCATCCACGCCCGCAGCAATAGCCGCCGCTATCAGTGCGGAATAGGCGATGGCATGGCCGTGCCTCAGCCCTGCACGCCGGCACACCTGCCACCACAGTGCAAACACCACAAAGCCGATCGCCAAGGCGATCAAGCCAGCTTCCAGCGAGCCCAGCAGGCCGTAATGCAGAACCAGATTCATGGGCGCAGCGCGATCCATTCAGGGAACCGCAGTCTAACCGCCCCTGCCCCGTTCAACGCACCGGGAAGTCATAGGCGGTGGTCGGCGTGGGCTCGGGCTTGAAAGTGTAATGCCACCATTCCATTGGATAGTTGGCAAAACCCTGCGCCTGCATCGCATCCAACAGCAGCTGTCGGTTCTGCTTCTGCGCCGCGCTGATATCGGGATTGGCGGTATGCGCCAGCACATCGAAGCGATCGAATCCGGTGCCCATGTCCAAGGCGGTGCAGGGCATGCTGCGGCAATCCAGCACGCCAAGATCCACCGTCGCTGCGCGGCTGTGGCCAGAGGTCTCGGCGATATAGCCGTCGAGCAGGCGGCTCTTGTCGATATTCGGGTAATAGCGCTGCTTGGCGATCTGATCCTTGCCATCGTGCACCCAGGCGACAAAGGAGATCACCGAATGCACCGGCCGATAGCAATCAAACACCTGCAATCGATAGCCCTGCACGCGCAGCCCGCGCTGCACGCGTGCCAATGCCTGCGCAGCCGGCTGCAACAGATAGCAGCGCGGTGCTTCGTAACCCGGCACGACGCGGCCGGTGAAGTTGTCGGTGCCGGCGTAGCGGATATCCAAGGCAATGTCGGGGGCCAGCGCGGTGACATCGACGATGCCTGCCTGTTCGGGCGTCTTTGCCGCCGATACCTGCACCTGCTGGGCAAGCGCGGTGAACGGCAACAGCGCCAGCAACAACGGGAGCGATTTAGTGGCAATCGCCACGACGTTGGAATTCCAGATCGGGGTAGTCATAGCTGAAGTCGATATCCGGGTCGATGGCACGTAGATGCAGCAACGGATGTTGCGCGTCGCCAGAAAATTCCAGCCAGGCATCGGCATCTTCGCCCAATCCCTGCCAGGCCACATACCAGCGTTCACCAGTACGCATCACCTGCCCGCTCATGCGCGGCGACTTGACCGAGGCGAACTGCAGCGTGCCATCACGCGGACACAAGGACACCTCGCCGAACCACAGGTCTTGCCAGATGCCAGCTTTGCTGCCGAACTCCGCCGGCGTGGCCGCACGTGCCTTCGGCAATGCAGGCCGCACGTGCCCTGCCGAACGGCGCTGCGCGGCCGCGTCGTCAATCAACCTGGCGTAATGCAGCACGTCATTGTTCGCCGCCGGTGCGGTGTAATGCTTGAGCATGGCCTGCATCAGCGCCGTGCGTGCGTCCTCGCCTTCACCGTTGATCAGGATCACCACGCCGGTCTTGCGATCCGGCAGCAAGGCCAGCGATGAATACATGCCGGACAAGGTGCCGGTGTGCGCGACCTTCCACTGCCCGTCCATATCCGACAGACGCCAGCCATAGCCATAGGCGTAGAAGTGCGTGTTGTCCCAGTCGCGCAGGCGCTGGCTGATCGGCATCGGCATATGCGCCGTCCACAGCGCACGCCGCTGGGTCGCATCCAGCCAACCCGGTGCCTGCGCCGGGTCCAGCAGCACCTGCATCCAGCGCAGCATGTCGTTGAGGCTGCAGCGTACTCCGCCAGCAGCCATCGACGGAAAATCGGTGACCTGTGCAGGATCACGCTCGGCGGCAATGTTGCGTTTGCCATCGCGATGATGCGGCTGGGCGATATTGCCGAGCGCCGCCGGTGACCATGCGCCTACCTGGCAGCGCTGCATGCCAAGCGGTTCGAAGATTTCCTCGCGTACCAGCTGCGAGTACGGCTTTCCACCCGCAGCTGCGGCGACTTCGCCGGCCACCACATACATGAGGTTGTCGTAGGCGTACGCGCTACGGAAGCTGCCGGTCGGCTTCAGGTGCGCGAGACCGGCAATGATGTCGTTGCGATCAAATTTGTTTGGTTCGGGCCACAGCATCAGATCGCCTGCGCCCAGGCCGAGGCCGCTGTTGTGGATCAGCAGATCGCGCACCTGCATGTTGCCGGTCACCCACGGGTCCTGCATGCGGAACTGCGGCAAATGCTTGTTGACTGGATCATCCCAGCGCAACTTTCCAGCCTGCACCAGCCGCGCCAGCACTGCCGCCGTCATTGCTTTGGTGTTGGAGGCAATCTTGAACAGGCTGTCGTCGTTGATTGCAGCGCCTTCGCCCACGGCCAGTTCACCGCGGGTGATACGCCGAACCACCTTGCCATCCTCGATCACGCCCACCGCAATTCCGGGCAGCTGATAGCGCTGCATCGCCTGATCGACTAACGCGTCCATCCGCGCGTTGTCGGCGTCAGAGGCGAGCACCGGATTTGCCAGAAGCAAGGCAACGGTGGCCGGCAAGAGTCTCAATCGCATCATCACGCTCCACAAAAGCGAACGGCCCGCCGAAGCGGGCCGTTCTCACACACTACATCAGAAGTTCCAGTTGACCATCAGCTGCGCATAACGCGGTGCCTGCCAACGGGTCCCGGTGCCAAAGGTGTCACGCATGACACCCGGCTGGCCTTCGTAACGGGCGGCCACGTTGATCACTTCCTGAGTATTGATCAGGTTGTAGATCGACAGGCTGGCCTTCAGGTCAATGCCCTCGACCGGCAGCGTCCAGGTGACGGTTGCACCCAGGTTGTAGGTCCATGGCATGCGGCCGAAATCACCGCGCGGCGAGTACTTGTACACGCGGTTCTGCCACGGGCCAGCGCACTTATCCACGCACAGCCAACCAGTGCCACCACCACTGCCAACACTCGTGTAACTGGCAATTGCGGCATTTTCATCCGGCCAGGTCACACCGAATGCGGTGATCGGACCACCGGAAAGTGCGGTAAACGTACTGCCGAACGACCACATCTCATTGAGCTTGTAGCTGGCGCGCAACTTGATCTGGTGGCGATGGTCATTGAACAGATCGCCATAGCGCTGGTTGTTGGCAGGGTGATCCCAGTGCTGGACCATGCCGGTGTCGGCGTAGTTGGTATCCGAGTTGACCGGACCTTCGTGGTTACCCGATGACTTGGACCACAAGTAAGACGCGTTGAACGCCCACTTGTCGTCCCAAGCGCGATCGACCTGGACCTCGATCGACTTGTAGGTACGCTTTGGCTTGGAGTAGCCGATGATCTTTTCGCTGCCGGCCATGATGTAGCCCTCCTTGGAGGTGTCGATCGTGACCCAGCCATCTTCCGCGCAACCCTGCGCCTTGGTACCCCACAACGTCAGCTTGTCGCCCGGGTTTGCAATCGGCCACAAGTTGCCATGGCGCTTGCCACACAGTGCGTTGATGCGCATGTCATCCATCGCATTGGGCATGCGCCGGTAGGTACCGGTGACGCCCCACGACCATGCCTGGTTGATCATGGACTGGAAGCCGAGAATCGCTTCGTCCTGGTACACCGCATCCAGATCGCGATCCACGCTCTGCCGCAGGTCCTGCACGACGATGTTCTGCGACTGGTCGACCGGGCCGATCTGGGCACCCACGACCGGTGCCATATACGGCGCACCGGTGACAGGGTTGGTCTGCTGACGCCAGCCGTCCAGCGCGTAGTAGGTGTACTCGTCGAGCAGACCGCCTGCGAAGTTATAGCTCAGGATGCTCGGGATCGGCATGTAGTAGCGGCCGAGGTTACCGAACAGCTTGGTGCTGCCATCGCCCTTCATATCCCAGGAGAAGCCCAGACGCGGCGAGAACAGATTGTCCTGCTTGGTGAAGGTGGTCCCCACCGTGGTCATGTTCTCGAAGTTGTCCATGCGCACGCCGAGGTTCAGCATCAGGTGCGGGGTGACACTCCAATTGTCCTCCAAGTAGAACGCGCTGGCCTTGATGTCGAACACACCACCATCGGCGCGCTCGCGCGCACGCAGGATGGCATTTACGCCGCCCGGAACGACTGCACCGTTATCAAGCAGATTGCCCGGCTTGGTGCCATAGGCGGTGTAGTACTTGCGGGTTGGGCCCGGGTACCTCGTCTTGCGGTCGGTAGTCATCAGCTCGTGATCCCAACCGAACCGCAGCTGGTGGTCACCCAACATCCACTCGAAGTCCAGTCGCTTGGCGATGCGCTCATCTTCATGATCGACGACCGTGCCACCCGGATGGCAGCCAAGCACCGGGCTACCCATCGCGCGATAGGTTGCACCATAACTGGCGTTTTCATAGGTGACGTAGTCGCACAGCGAATCGGCCGGCGAGCGGTTGTAGCTGCTGCTGCGGTTGATGCCGTACATCGCCTTGGCGGTGAAGTTGTCACCGAAGTGACCGGTATAGGTCACCGAGCCGCTGGTGCCACCACTGGAGGCGGTGGATTGGCTCGGCGCACCGCTGCCGATGGTCGCGTTGGCGAAGTTGTAGGTGTAGATGTCGGAATCAGTATCGCCCTTGTCGGAAAACGCCATCAACTCCAGCAGGTGGTTGTCATTGATGTTCCAGTCCAGCTTGGTGCCCCAGAAACCGTTGTTCGACTCGGCCTTGGTCAAGCTGTTGCCTGCGGGATTGGTACTGGCGGAGCTGTCGTCGCGCTGCTCATACATGGCAAACAGGAACAACTTGTCCTTGATCAGCGGACCGGATGCCCAGCCGTTTGTCTTGGTGAAACTACGACTATCGTGGCTGGAGCGGACATTGGTCCTGCCATCCTTGTAGTAATGATCGTCAGCTTTCGAACGAAACGCAGACGGTTCGAAAGTGACCGACACGCCACCCTTGAGTTCATTGCTACCCGAGCGGCTGACCGCATTGATCACGCCACCGGTGGAGCGACCAAATTCGGCCGAATAGCCACCAGTCTTGATCTGGAATTCCTCGAAGAATGCGAAAGGCGCGCTCGAGAAGCTCTGCCGCTTGTAGAAATCAGTGACGTTCAAACCGTTGATGAAGATCGAGTTCTCGGCCACCGAAGAGCCGCCAAACGAGATGCCGCCGAACGACGAATTGCCACCGATCACGCCTGGTGCCAGCATCGCCACCGAGGACAGGTCCTGCGGCACCGGCATACGCGCGAGATCTTCGCGATTGATATTGAACGAGGACTCCGTGGAGTACACGTCCACGCGATTGACGATCCTCGAGCCGACTACCTGCACCGAATCCAGGTTGACCGCGTTGCCCGCGCTACCACCCAGATTGACGTTGGTGGTGCCGCCCAGCGACACGTTGACGGCAACCGGCTCCTTGTCGACTTCCCCGTCCCGCTTGACCTGCAGGCTGTAGTCGCCCACCGGCAGCTGGCTCAGGCGATACGAGCCGTCAGCGCCCACGGTTACGGTACGGGTCAAACCCGTCGCTTTGTTCACCACGGTGATCTGGTCACCGGAGCTCGCGCGACCAGCAATTGCACCATTCGCACTCTGTGCCATCACGCTCGGCGCCATCACGCCAAGACAGGCACCCAATGCGACGGTCAGCGCCGCCCTTTTCAACGTTTTCCTGTTCATCCCCTGCTCTCTCCTGCAGATGTAAATCGATAAGTAAGACAACGGTTACGACGCTCTATTACTTGGACTCCGGCGCCAGAACCTGCGACTGGAAGTCGTATTGCCACTGGTTGAAGTAAAGGTTCCCCCCTTCCCACTCAACCTCACCTCGTTGCAGATCAACGGTCTCCGAGCGGAAGTGCTGCTTGGCAGGCACGAACGCGCGTGAGTAGTCATCGTTGAACGCGATGCGGTAGGCATCCAGCCCGCCGAAATAGAAATTGCGTTGCTCGGGCTGGTCGCTGTCCAGTGCGCCCGTGCTTACATCCATCGGCACCCAGCCGTAGGGCGCAAGATAGAGCGCGCCCCAATCGTGCAGGTTGTTGTAGCCGACCTCGTTGTCCGAATACACCATGCCCGACTGCCAACGCGCCGGGATGCCGTTCATGCGCAGCAGCGCGATCAGCAGCAAGGTCTGCTGGCCGCAATCGGCATGCCCGGCATGCAGCGCGTAGTCGGAAATATTGCTGATTGTCGAATACTCGCGGGCGCCGCCCCACGGAATCGCATCAACTGCGTCGAACAACTTCTTGGCGACGCGGTAGGGATTGGTTTCATTGCCCACCGCCTTGCGCGAGAACTCGCGCATGGCCGGGGTGAACACCACATGCGGTGCGCGCTCAGCCAGATAGGGTTGCAGCTCTGGGTCTCGCGGCGTTGGCAGCACCTTGTCCGGGTCGATGATGAAACGACGCGCGGAGATGGTGAGCTCGTAGCTGACCGAGAACTCGGTGGGCGTGCCGGCAACGGCCTTGCGCTCGAGGTAGGCGGTACGCTGCAGCGTATCTTCGGGTGCGATCTGCGCACCTTGCGGCACGCTGGCCAGCCATTGGATGTTGTCCTGCTGGCCGGGTATCGAACGCGGATACGGCAGCCAGGCCCGCACCGTCTTTCCAGCCGGCACCGCATCGGCGTCGACCTTGATGGACTGGGTGATGCGCACACGACGCGGGCTGATGCTGGTCTGGCCGCTCTGCTCCGATGCCTTGATCACCTCGACATGGTGCGAGCCCAGCCGTTCATACGGGCCGGGCCGGGAAACGCGCTTGTCCGGCGGCCTCCGGTTGGACGCCTCGGTACTGAACAGGAACAGGTTGTTCGGCGCGCGCTTGAACCAGCGGCGCTGACCATCGATGTCGAGGTGTTCGATTAGGCCAGCGTCATCCCAGGCCTCGAATTCTTCATCACGCAGATCCGGCACAGATTTGCGCACCGCAGCCTTGGCCTGCGCTTCGTCCAGGGTGAAATCCAGGCGAATGCGGCGTACGCGCTCCTGCTGGAACAGGTAGGCGGCACGGCTGTCGGCATCGGTGCCGGTCGCCGCCAATGCCTTGTCGATCTCGGCCTGCGCGCCGGCAAAATCGCCTCGATCCACACGCGCCGTCACCTCGGGCAGCGCCATCGATGGAGCCTCCCCGGCATAGCCAATACAGACCACCCCCATGCATAGCGCAGAGGCAAGGACCGTACGGGCGAACGGGGCGCGGGCAAAGCGGGCAGAATCGGCGTTTGATGCCACGGCAACACTTCCACGTGCAGGGTGGTTAACGCTGTGTAACACGCACCCGATAGTCGGTCAATAATTTATTCTTGCTTTCGACGGAGAAAGGAATAAATATTCCTGAGCATCAACGAGGGGAGCTTCCCAATGCTTGCTTTGCCGCCGCTATCCCAGCGCCGACGCCTTGCCCCGCTTGCGCGGGCTTTGATCCTCGCCACGGCGCTGTGCGCCGGGCCGGCTTTTGCGCTGTCGCGGGTGCCTGCGGCAGCGGTTACGCCCTCTTACGCAGGCATCATCGGGCTGGAAGAAGCCCTGCTGACGCCGCAGCCTTGGATCAGCAGGCTGCCAAACGCTGACGCCGTGATCCTGGACCGCGCCGCCATCGAGGCGCAGAACACACGCATGCGCCAGCTCGATGCCTCCATCATCGACCTGCATAAGCTGCCCGCGCTACTGCCACAAGTATTGGTCCGCGAGCAGATCAACGGCATCTCCAAGGTTCCGACCCGCACCCTGTACGACGTGCATGGCAAGCAGGTCACGCTGGCCCAATTGCAGGCGGTGACCGCCAACCTCGGCCTGGACGCGATTCCCGCCACCCGCCCGATCCAATACGGGCTGGTCGTGCACCGTGCCGCGCTGCGCGCCTTCCCCACTGAGCTGCGCGTATTCAGCAGCCAGGGCGATACCGATATCGACCGCTTCCAGGAGTCGGCACTATTTCCAGGCGACGCGGTGGCGGTGCTGCATGAAAGCGCCGACGGCAAGTGGGTATTCGTTGCCAGCGAGCGCTACGCGGCGTGGATGGAGAAGCGCTTCGTCGGCGTCGGCAGCGCCGAGCAGGTGTTCGGCTACGGCGCCAAGGGCCCGTACCGGGTGATCACCGCCGGCAAGGCGTTCACCGCACACACCCCGGAAGAGCCGCGCGTCTCCGACCTGCAGTTGGAAATGGGCGTACGCGTGCCGGTGCTGGCCGACTGGCCGGTGATGGAGCCGGTCAATGGCCAGCAGGCGCATGGCGGCCATGTGATCCAGCTGCCGGTACGCAATGACGACGGCAGCCTGGCGCTGGTGCCGGCCCTGCTGCCACGCACGCAGGAATCGGCCAGCGACTACCTGCCGCTGACCCAGGCCAACCTGATCACCCAGGCGTTCAAGTTCCTCGGCGAACGCTATGGCTGGGGCCACTCCTACGACACCCGCGACTGCAGCGGCTTCGTCTCGGAGATCTACCGCAGCTTCGGCGTGCTGCTGCCGCGCAATACCAGCGCGCAGGCGATCAGCCCAGCCTTGAACCGCGTGCGCTTCACCGACAGGGACAGCAAGGCCAAGCGCAATGATGCGATCGCCAAGCTGCAGGTCGGCGACCTGATCTACATCCCCGGCCACGTGATGATGATGCTCGGTGAAGCCAATGGCATGACCTGGGTAATCCACGATACTTCCGGTGGCAGCTGGTTCGACGCCAGCGGCAAGCGCGTGCATGCCAGCCTCAACGGCGTATCGGTGACCCCGCTGCAGCCGATGATGGCCAGCGACACCGCCAGCTACATCGACCGCATGACCAACATCCAGCGCATCCGCCTGCAAGACACCAAATGAAGATCACCGACATCGAACTTGGCATGCTCCGCGTGCCGCTGAAAACCCCGTTCAAGACCGCGTTGCGCACCGTGGAAACGGTGGAAGACATCGTGGTGATGGTACGCACCGACACCGGCAACACCGGTTACGGCGAAGCCCCGGCCACGGCGGTGATCACAGGCGACACGCACGGCTCGATCATCGAGGCCATCAACAGCTTCATCAAACCCCGCCTGATCGGCGAGGACATCAGCAACCTCAACCGCATCTGCGGGCTGATCCAGACCTCGCTGGAGCGCAATACCAGCGCCAAGGCGGCGGTGGAAATCGCCATCTACGATCTGTGGGCACAGCTGCATAACGCACCGTTGTACCAGATGCTCGGCGGCGGCGACCCGGTGATCACCACCGACATCACCATCAGCGTCGACTACATCGACAAGATGGTGGCCGATTCATTGTCGGCGGTGGAGCGCGGCTTCGAGTCGCTGAAGATCAAGGTGGGCAAGGACATCGGCCTGGACATCGAGCGGGTAAAGGCCATCCACGCTGCCGTCGAAGGGCGCGCCCTGCTACGTCTGGATGCCAACCAGGGCTGGACCGCCAAACAAGCGGTGTATGCGATGAACGTGCTGGAGAACGCTGGCGTCGTGCTGGAACTGCTGGAGCAGCCGGTGAAGGCTGCCGACATCGCCGGCATGAAATACGTCACCGAGCGCGTCAACACGCCGGTGATGGCTGACGAAAGCGTGTTCAGCCCGCACCAGGTCTTCGACCTGATCCAGCAGGGTGCAGCCGACATCATCAACATCAAGCTGATGAAGACCGGCGGCATTTCCAACGCCATCAAGATTGCCGATATCGCCTCGTTGTACGGCGTGCCATGCATGATCGGCTGCATGCTGGAATCCAGCATCAGTGTGGCGGCGGCAGTGCATCTTGGCGTGGCCAAATCCGGCGCGATCAGCAAGGTGGACCTGGATGGGCCGTCGCTCAGCCAGTTCAATCCGGTGGTGGGCGGTGTGATCTTCAACGAATCGGAGATCAGCATTACCGACGCACCGGGTCTGGGCATCATCGAGGTGCGCGGGCTGGAGATGATCAAGCCGTGATCACGCAGGCGGCGGCAACCGGTCTCTCCTCGGTTGCCGCCGCTGTGGTCGCGCATGTGGAAACAACAGCACCGGCAAAGCCCGGTGCTGTTTTGTTTTGGAGGGAAGCACCCCACCAACTCATGAAAATCGGCCCCGCCATTGAAGTTGAACCCGTCATTCCCGCGAAGGCGGGAATCGCTCTAGATCGTGCATTCGCCCCCTCCCTTGCGCGCAGCGCAGGGGAGGGTTGGGGAGGGGTAGCTTCGGCAGTTGCTGTTGCTGTTGCTCCAGCTTTTGCCCCACCGGGTCCCCTTCCGCAGCGACGCAGCCGACGGAGAAGACCCCGCAGGGGCGGCGTGCATGGATGCACGTCGTTTTTCGACGAGACAGGGACGTCTCGTCGAAAAATCCCGGCGGCGGAGTGGACCCGCGACGCGCAGCGGCGTGGGCGCGGAGGCAGGGTGTGCTTTCTTTTGGTTACCTTTTCTTTGCACAAGCAAAGAAAAGTAACTCGCTCCCCAAAGGGGAGTGAAAGCTCTAGCCTTGGCTTTAACTTGAACTTGTGCTGTTTGAAGGCAACAGAAGCAAAGGCAGAAGCAGAGTCAAAGGCTTTCGCTCCCCTTCGGGGCGCGAGCGCACCTTTCTTTGCTTGTGCAAAGAAACGTGGCCCAAAGAGGCGCCTTTTCAACAGCCGAATGGCTGGTCAAGCACACCCTGCCTACGCGCCTTCCGCGCTACGCGCTCCAGGCCCACTCCGCTGGCAGGATTTTTCGACGATACAGGGATGTATCGTCGAAAAACGACGCACATCCGTGTGCGTCGTCGCCCCGTTCGGGGTCTTGTCTGCCAGCTCCGTCGCTGCGGAAGGGAACCCGGCGAAGCAAGAGCTGAAGCAACAGCACAGGCGAAAGCCCAAAGCGCCCTCACCCCAACCCCTCTCCCGCTTCGCAGGAGAGGGGCTATGGAGCAACAGCCAAAGCAGTAGCCAGAGCAGCCAAAGCAGCAGCGACGCTCCTCTTTTCAGCGCAATCCCTTAAAGTCTTCAGCAGATACATATCAATACGCCCATGCCACCTCTGGTAAAAATCCGCTCCGAACGCGAACAGATGTCGGCCATCGAACGTCGCATCGCCGACTTCATCCTCGACAACGCACACCTGCTGCGCGATTACTCCTCGCAGCAGCTCGCCAATGCCTTGGATATCAGCCAGTCCAGCGTGGTCAAGTTCAGCCAGAAACTCGGCTTCAAAGGCTATCCAGACTTGAAATACTCGGTAGGCGCCGCCGTCGCAGCCGCCGGTAACGGCGAAAGCACCAACTGGCCACCGGAGAACCAACCCGGCGGCTACCTGCTGGTTGCCGAAACCCTGCGCCGCGCCAAAGCCGCTGCCGAAGAAGAAACCATGGCCGCCAATTCGCAGGCCGACGTTGAAGCCGTCATCGCACTGGTCGACACCGCCCCCAAAGTCTTCATCTACGGTTTGGGCGACGATGGCCTGTATGCGCGCGAGTTCGCCATGCGCCTGTCACTGCTAGGCATCCTTACCGTGCAGCAGGCCGATCCCATCCTGATGATCGCCAACCTCTCTGCCGCCCGCAGCGGCGATGTGCTGCTGGTGTTCTCCGAGTTCGGCAAGCTGCCGCAGCTATGGCAGTTGTCGCGGCAATTCCAGGAAGTCGGTGGCAAGGTCGTATCGATCACCCGCCATACCGCCAATCCGCTACGCGCGCATGCAGATGCCTCCTTGGCCATCTGCGCGCACGACCCGCAACCCCCCATCGCGCAGCTGCTCTACCGTAGTTCGCTGCAATACCTGCTGGATTTCGTGTTCGTGCTGCTGTGCCAGACCAATCCCGATCGGCAACGGCAGCTGGCATTGAACCAGGAACGCATCCAGCACCTGATCGACATCTGACCACGGGAACCGTCGCCATGCTCATCTCGTTTCAACGTAACTTCCGACACCTGCTGGGCTGCGTGTTGATGGTCATCGCCCCGGCCAGCATCGCCGCACCGCTCGCTACTCCAGTACACAGTGCCCGCCAACTGATCGTCGTCACCACACCCAACTGGGACGCGACCAACGCCCACCTGCAGGCCTTCGAACGCACCGCCGGCGGCTGGAAGGCCCACGATGCCGGCTTCGATGTCAGCCTGGGCCGCAGCGGCAGCGCCTGGGGCATAGGCGTGCATCCACAACAGAAGGATGGCCCACAGAAGCGCGAAGGCGATGGCCGCAGCCCGGCTGGCATCTTCAACATAGGCCCGGCCTTCGGCTATGCCGAGCACATCACCAGCGCCATGCCCTACCAGCCGATGCTGGCCAGCAGCTATTGCATGGATGTACCGGCCTCGCCGCTGTACAACCAGATCGTCGATGCCGCCAAGGTCGGCGAAGCCGCAGTCAAGGGTTCGACCGAAGCCATGCGCCTGGACCTGCACAACAATGGCGACCGTCGTTACCGCGAAGGCTTCGTCATCGAGCACAACCCCGCTGCGGTGCCCGGCCAGGGCAGCTGCATCTTCGCCCATCTGTGGCGCCAACCCGGCGAAGCGACCGCCGGCTGCACCGCGATGGAGCCAGAGCGCATGTCAGCCTTGCTGGAATGGCTGTCACCCGAGGCCAAGCCGCTGTTCGTGCTGCTGCCCGAGGCCGAGTACGAACGGCTGCGGCGCAGCTGGGGCTTGCCTGCACTTTCAGAAAGCGCCCGTTGAGCATTTGTCCGGTTCCGGGCATCTTCCCTTCCTTTAGCCAAGCCTTCTCTTCATGACCGACAGCGCACCCGCAAAATCTTCCAAGGTCTCCGCGCCAGTCAAGGTGCTGATCGCGCTGGTGCTGGCCGCCATCGTCGGCCTGTCGCTGACCGCCTATGACCAGGCGCTCGCGCTGAAGATCGCCGACGTGCTGCGGCCAATCGGCCGACTCTGGCTCAATGCCCTGCAGATGACCGTGGTGCCGCTGGTCACCGCGCTGGTCATCGTCGGCGTCAATACCGCCAGCAATGCGGCGGCGTCGGGACGCACGGCGCGCAATGCGATCATCGTGTTCCTGATCCTGCTGGTCGGCTCGGCCGCGTTCTCCGCCGTCATCACCCCATTCCTGCTGGACCTGCTGCCGCGCGATGCAGACAACATCCAGGCCTTCCGCGATGCGCTGCGTTCGCCGACAACCGCGGCGACGCCGTTGAGTGCAGCACAGTGGATCAGCTCGCTGATTCCCAGCAATGCACTGGCAGCGGCCGCCTCCAGCGCGATGCTGCCGCTGGTGGCCTTCGCCATGTTCTTCGGTTTTGCGCTGAGCCGGCAGGAGCCGGAGCGCCGCGACCGCATCCTGGACATCATCCGCATCATCGCCGACACCATGATCACCATCGTGCGCTGGGTGCTGTGGGCGGCACCGGTAGGCGTGTTCGCGCTGGTGTTCGTGGTCTGCGCCGAAGTTGGGATGAGCATCATCGGCGTGCTGGGCTATTACATCGTGCTGATGTGCGTGATCTACATCCTCATCACACTGCTGCTGTACGTGGTGGCACGCTTCGCTGCGGGCGAGCCGTTCGGTCGCTTTGCCCGAGCACTGGTGCCGGTACAGGTGATTGCCGGCAGCACGCAGTCCTCGCTGGCCTCGCTGCCGGCAATGATCGACAGCGCGCGCAATCGTCTTGGCTACCCGGCGGCGTTGACCTCGCTGGTGCTGCCGATGGCGGTGTCGCTGTTCCGCATCACCAGCCCGGCGCAGTACATCGCCGTGGCCAGCTTCATCGCCTGGCTGTACGGCATCGACGTGCATGCATCGCAATATGCGGTGGCAGTACTGCTGGCGGCAGCGATCAGCATGGGCTCGACCGGCCTGCCCGGCCAGGCCAACTTCATGACCAACAACATGCCGATCACGCAGAGCCTGGGCCTGCCGGTGGAACCGCTCGGCGTGCTGCTGGCGGTGGATACCATTCCCGATGTGTTCTGCACCATCGGCAATGCAACTGGCGGTGTCACCGCCACCGGCATCGTTGCCCGGCACACGGCGCAGCATCCGGAACAGGATCAGACCAGCGACAGCTGATTGCCTGCAGCCACTCCCGCCATCGGCGGGAGTGGCGCTCAATCATTCCTGCGGCGGCAGCGGCGGCGTGCCATAGGCAGCGTCGGCCGCCATCACGTCGCGGGTGTTCTTCTGCACGGCAACAGCACCAAACAGCGACAACGCGAACGACATGCCGTAGAAACCCTTCTCGCTGAGCAGCAAGGTGGCATTCCACAGGCCAACCAACAGCAGCAACAACGCGCACAACAGCGCAAACCAGCACAGGCTGTAATACAGGCTGCTTACCGGGATGCCCTCCAAGCGGTCACGCACGCTCTTCTGCAGCGATACCGCCGAGAACAGGCCGAACAGCAGCAGGGTCAGGTAATAGCCCTTTTCGTTGAGCAGCATCTGCGCATTGAACAGCCCGACTAGATACGCCACCGCGCCCAGCAACAATGCCGTCCATGCGGATGCGATGAACGCGGCGGAGGGGCGATAGATCTGTTGTTTCGTCATGAAAACTCCTTTTCTGTAGATGCAGGGGCGCCAGTTCCACAGGCGCTCGGCCGCTACGGTAAGCGATTCCGTGCGCCAGTCCCATCCCCCGAACGGACAGCATCGGCCGCCATGGTGTACAACCCTGCACTGGTATCGCATCCCGCTTCCGGAGACCTCCATGCCCCGTACCCTTCTGCTCAGCATGAGCCTGGCCCTGGCCCCGTGCTGTTCACCAGCGCCTGCGCCGCTGATCCCGATCCGGCCGCCGAAGCAGCAGTCAAGCCAGCGCAATGGCCGTTCACCGCTACCGAGGTGGCCCGCTTCAATGAGCCCTGGGCCATGACCTTCCTGCCTGACGGCAGCCTGCTGGTCACCGAGAAGGCCGGCAAGCTGGTCCACTTCGACCCAGCCAGTGGCAAGCGCGGCGACGTCAGCGGCGTCCCGACCGTGGCCTATGGCGGTCAGGGCGGCTTTGGTGACGTTGTTGTCCATCCGCAGTTCGCCAGCAATGGTTTGGTCTACTACAGCTACGCCGAGGACGGCGCTGATGACACCCGTGGCGCCGCCGTGGCCCGCGCCAAGCTGGTCTTGAACGCCGACGGCAGCGGCGCGCTGAGCGATGCGCAGGTGATCTGGCGGCAGACGCCAAAGGTAACCGGCCGTGGCCACTACGGTCATCGCCTTGCGTTCGGCCCGGATGGCAAGTTGTGGATCAGCTCCAGCGAGCGGCAGAAGTTCGACCCGGCGCAGGACATGAAAACCAACCTGGGCAAGATCATCCGCCTCAATGATGATGGCAGCGTGCCGGCCGACAACCCGTTCGTGGCGCAGGGATCGCCGGCCGATCAAGTGTGGTCGCTGGGTCATCGCAGCGTGCTCGGCCTTGCCTTTGACGGCAACGGCAAGCTGTGGGAGCACGAGATGGGCCCGAAGGGCGGCGACGAGCTGAACCTGATCCAGCGCGGCGGCAACTACGGCTACCCGATCGTCTCCAATGGCGACCACTACGACGGTCGCCCGATCCCCGATCACGACACCCGCCCGGAATTCATCGCCCCGGTAGTGACCTGGCGGCAGGTGATTTCGCCGGCCGGTTTCATCATCTACAACGGCAAGCAGTTCCCGCAGTGGCAGGGCAGCGGTTTCATCGGCGGGCTGTCGTCCAAGTCGCTGGTGCGCGTCGCGTTCGATGGCGACAAGGCCCGCGAAGCCGAGCGCTTTGACATGGGCAACCGCATCCGCGAAGTGGAGCAAGGCCCGGACGGCGCGCTGTGGCTGCTGGAAGATGGCGCCAATGCAAAGCTGTTGAAGCTGACGCCGAAGGCAGACTGACGCTCCCGCTTCCTGTAGTGGGGGGGGGCGGCGGGGCCCCGGGTGGGGGTCGGCTTGGGCGGCGGCGGGGGGGGGGGGGCGCGGACTGCGAGGGGTGGTCAGGGTCGGCGGACGCGCGGGGTC